>DASSKF010000116.1:0-2475 GCA_035690725.1 Segeticoccus sp. | reverse complement strand
CTCGAGCGCCTCGACCGAGCCGGACACGTCGCCCTTGAGGATGAGGTTGAGCGTCTCGACCTTGCCCTGGGCCAGCGCCTGGTTGAGGTCCTCCAGGCTGATCCGCTTGCGGGCCTTGGCCAGCGACGCCTGCCGGTCGGCCGCCTCCCGCTTCTCGGCGATCTGCCGCGCGGTCCGGTCGTCCGGTGCCACGAGGAAGGTGTCGCCCGCACGGGGCACGGACGCGAGCCCGAGCACCTGCACCGGCCGCGAGGGGCCGGCCTCCTGGACGTTGTGGCCGTTCTCGTCGAGCATCGCCCGGACGCGGCCGTGGGCGCTGCCGGTGACGATCGCGTCGCCGACCCGCAGGGTGCCGGACTGCACCAGCACGGTGGCCACGGCGCCGCGGCCGCGGTCGAGGTTGGCCTCGATCGCGACACCGCGGGCGTCCTTGTCCGGGTTGGCCTGCAGGTCCAGGGCGGCGTCGGCCGTCAGCAGCACCGCGTCGAGCAGGTCCTCGATGTGGGTGCCCTGCTTGGCCGACACGTCGACGAACATCGTCTCGCCGCCGTACTCCTCGGCGATGAGGTTGTACTCGGTCAGCTGCTGGCGGACCTTCTGCGGGTTGGCGCCCTCGACGTCCACCTTGTTGACGGCGACGACGATCGGCACGTCGGCCGCCTGGGCGTGGTTGAGCGCCTCCACCGTCTGCGGCATGACGCCGTCGTCCGCGGCGACGACGAGGATGGCGATGTCGGTCACCTTGGCACCGCGGGCACGCATGGCGGTGAACGCCTCGTGGCCCGGGGTGTCGATGAAGGTGATCGCCCGCTCCTCGCCCTCGTGCTCGGTGCGCACCTGGTAGGCACCGATGTGCTGGGTGATGCCACCGGCCTCGCCCTCGGCGACGTCCGCGTGCCGGACCGCGTCCAGCAGGCGGGTCTTGCCGTGGTCGACGTGGCCCATGACGGTCACGACCGGCGGCCGCGGCTCGCGGTCCTCGTCGTCCTCGGCGGCCTCCTCGGCCTCGAGGTCGATGTTGAACGAGCTGAACAGCTCCCGCTCCTCGTCCTCGGGCGAGACGACCTGGATGTCGTAGCCGAGCTCGGAGCCGAGCACCGAGAAGGTGTCCTCGTCCAGCGACTGCGTCGCCGTGGCCATCTCACCGAGGTGGAACAGCACGGTGACCAGACTCGCCGGGTTGGCGTTGATCTTGTCGGCGAAGTCGCTCAGCGAGGCACCACGGCGCACGCGGACGACGGTCGAGCCGTCGCCGCGCGGGACGGTGACGCCACCGACGCTGGGCGCCTGCATCTGCTCGAACTCTTGACGCTTCGCCCGCTTCGACTTGCGTCCACGAGCGGGCCGCCCACCGCGGCCGAAGGCGCCCTGCGTGCCGCCGCGGCCGCCACGGCCACGGAAGCCGCCGCCACCACCGCGGAAGCCGCCACCGCCACCGCCCGGGCGACCACCGCCGCCACCACCGGAGCGCGGGGGGCGCTGACCGGGGCGACCGACCGCGGCGCGGTCGGGCATCATGCCCGGGTTCGGGCGGGGACCACCGGGACGCGGCGCCGCCGGACGCGGACCACCGGGGCGCTGGCCGCCGCCGGAGCCCTGCCGGTTCTGCGGACGCGGCATCCCCTGGCTGGACGCGAACGGGTTGTTGCCCGGACGCGGGGAGCCCGAGCGCGGCATGCCCTGGCTGGATGCGAACGGGTTGTTCCCCGGGCGCGGGCCGCCGGGACGGGGGCCACCCGGGCGCGGCCCGCGGCCCTCGTCGCCACGCCGTGCGGCCGGTGCCTGCGGGCGCTCCTTCGAGCCGGGCTTGGGCCCGGGCGTCGGCGGCTTGGGCGTCGGTGCGCTCGGGGTCGGCGACTCCGCCTGGCCGGGGGTCGGCGGGGCCGGCGTGGCCTTCTTGGCCGCCGGCGCCTCGGCCTGCGCGGGGGCGGCCGGCGTCGCGGCC
Source organism: Segeticoccus sp. (assembly GCA_035690725.1). Classification (GTDB taxonomy): domain Bacteria; phylum Actinomycetota; class Actinomycetes; order Actinomycetales; family Dermatophilaceae; genus DASSKF01. Next base: position 530 of record DASSKF010000116.1, on the reverse strand, counting down.
TGCCCGTCCTCGCTCGCGGCCTGCCCGTCCTCGCTCGCGGCCTGCCCGTCCTCGCTCGTGGCCGGCTGCTCCGCGGCGGGAGCAGCAGGGGCGGGAGTGGCAGGGGCGGTCGGCTGGGCGGCGGCCTTCGTGGCCGTGCTCTTGGTGGCGGCGCTCTTGCCGCTCTTGGCCTGCTTCTTGGGGGTCGCCTTGGGCGCCGGGGGGTTCTCCCGGACGCGACGGACGACGGGGGGCTCGATGGTCGAGCTCGCCGAGCGGACGAACTCGCCCTGGTCCTTCAGGTGCTGAAGGAGGGTCTTGCTCTCGACTCCGAGCTCCTTGGCGAGCTCGTAGACCCGGACCTTTGCCACGTTTCTCCTCGTTGGTCGGAGACGGTCCGGGGTGCCGAGTCGGCGCGGACCGTCAGTGTTCGAACGTGCTCATCGCTGAGTACTCATCGCGTGCTCATCAGCGTCAAACCCGCTTCCGGTTCTGGTTGCCGTCGTCGTCCCGCCCTGCTGGCGGACCGTCCGGCGGCACGTCGTCACGGC
>DASSKF010000115.1:0-12295 GCA_035690725.1 Segeticoccus sp. | reverse complement strand
TCGAGGGCGCTCGGCGGTGCTCCGGTGGGGGTCGAGGACACGACGCCCATTGTGCCCACTGTCAGGATGGGGCCATGAGCCACACCGCCCGTGAGGAACGCCACGCCCTGTGCCACACCCTGCTCGCGACCGGCCCGGACGCCCCCACGCTGTGCGAGGGGTGGCGGACCCGCGACCTGGCCGCGCACCTGTGCCTGCGCGAGCGCCGGCCGGACGCCGCGGCGGGCGTGGTGCTGCCGGCCCTCAGGGGGCGGACCGACCGGATCCGCGACGAGTTCGCCCGGCTGGAGTGGCCGGCCCTGGTCGACCTGGTGCGCACCGGCCCGCCGGCCTGGATGCCGACGGCCGTCCCGCGCCTCGACGACCTGGTCAACACCGGCGAGTTCTTCGTGCACCACGAGGACGTGCTGCGGGCCGAGCCCACCTGGTCGGCGTCCGCGCGCCGGGAGACCGGCCCGCGGCTGCAGCAGGCTCTCTGGGCCGGTCTCACCCGCACCGGCCGGATGCTCTTCCGCCGCTCCCCCGTCGGCGTGGTCCTCGTCGCCGAGGGCTTCGGCCGGCGGGCCGTCAAGCGCCCACCCGACCCCGGGGGCGACCCGGCGAAGGCGCACGGCACCGTGGTGCTGCGCGGGCTCCCCGGTGAGCTGCTCCTCTACGGGTTCAACCGCAAGCACGTGGCCCAGGTGGTCGCCGACGGCGAGCCCGACGACGCACGGCAGCTGGCCCGGACGTCCCTCGGGGTCTGACCCGACCTCAGCCGACCTCAGCCGACCCGGTGGCGCTCCACGTCGGACTCGCGCACCTCGAGACCCGTGCCGGGCCGTGACCGGTCGGGACGGAGCACGCCTCCGGGCTCCGGCTCGAGGACACCGTCGAAGACCATCCGCTCGATCCGGACGTGGTCGTGGAAGTACTCGAGGTGCCGCAGGTGCCACACGCCGACCCCGGCGTGGGCGCTGACCTGCGGGGCGCAGTGCAGCGACAGGTCCATCGAGCGGGCGTCGCACAGCGCCGCGACCCGCAGCAGGCCGCTGATCCCGAGGCACCGCGTCGCGTCCGCCTGCAGGCAGTCCACCGCCTCCGCGTCCAGCATGTGCTGGAAGTAGGGCAGGTGGTAGCCGTACTCCCCCGCGGTGATGTCCATCCCACCCGGGCCGCGGTCGCGGAGGAGGTGCAGGCCGGGCAGGTCGTCGGAGCTGACCGGCTCCTCGAACCAGCGCACGTCGTGCGCGGCGTACCACTGCGCCCAGCCCAGTGCCTGCTTGCGCGTCAGGGCGCCGTTGGCGTCGACGAACAACTCGGTGTCCACGCCGATCGCCTTGCGCGCCACCGCGACCCGGTGCTTGTCCGCGTCCGGGTCGCGCCCCACCTTCATCTTCACCCGCGGGATGCCGGCGTCCACCCAGCCGGCCAGCTGGTTCGCCAGCTGCCGGTCGTCGTATGACGTGAAGCCGCCGCTGCCGTAGATCGGCACCTCGTCGTGCACGGCCCCGACCGCGACGGACAGCGGCAGGTCCGCCAGCCGGGCGTACAGGTCCCACAGCGCGATGTCCACCGCCGAGATCGCCTCCGCCACCAGTCCCGGCTTGCCGAGGTTTCGCACCGCGTGCTGCATCGCCGCCCAGGACCCGGTCGGCTGCAGCGCGTCCCGGCCCTGCACGACCGGCGCGAGCGTGCCCGTGACGAGGGAGGCCGCGGGAGCTGCGGCATACGTGTAGCCGATCCCCACGTGCTGGCCGGCGAGGGCCCGGACCAGCACCATCGTGGTGGAGTCCCACGCGAAGGTGCCGTCGGACTCTGCTGCGTCCGTGGGGAACTGGTAGACCGCTGCCTCGAGGCGGTCCACCGGCACAGTGCTGGAGGTGGTCATGCACGGACCCTCCTGGTCGGGGACGGCTGCTCCCTCACCGTAGCGAGCGCACCGGCATCCCGCGGGTCCGCAGCGCCTCCTTCACCTGGGCGACGGTCAGGGTGCCGAAGTGGAAGACGCTGGCGGCGAGCACGGCGTCCGCGCCGCCCGCGACGGCGTCCGCGAAGTCCTCGGCCCGCCCGGCCCCGCCGCTGGCGACGAGGGGCACGTCCACCTCCGCCCGGACTCGACGGATCAGCTCGAGGTCGAACCCCTCGCGGGTGCCGTCCGCGTCCATCGAGTTGAGCAGGATCTCGCCGGCACCGAGCCGCGCGGCCTCGGCGCACCACGCCACCGCGTCCTTCCCGGTGCCGCGCCGGCCGCCGTGCGTCGTCACCTCGAAGCCGATCTCGCTGCGCCGCACGTCCGCCGACAGCACGAGCACCTGCGCACCGAAGCGGTCGGCGACCTCGGCCAGCAGGGCCGGCCGGGCGAGCGCGGCGGTGTTGACGCCCACCTTGTCCGCTCCCGCCCGCAGCAGCCGGTCCACGTCGTCGACCGTGCGCACGCCGCCCCCGACGGTGAGCGGGATGAACACCTGCTCGGCGGTGCGTCGCACCACGTCGTACGTCGTCTCCCGGTCACCGCTGCTCGCCGTCACGTCGAGGAAGGTCAGCTCGTCGGCGCCCTGGTCGTCGTAGCGGTGCGCCAGCTCGACCGGGTCGCCGGCGTCGCGCAGCCCGGTGAAGTTGACCCCCTTGACGACGCGTCCGGCGTCGACGTCCAGGCAGGGGATGACCCGTATGGCGACACTCACCCGGGGAGCGTACCGAGCGTCACCGGAAGACGACCGTGCGCTCGCCGTAGCGCAGCACCCGGTGCTGGGCGTGCCACTTCACCGCGTGGGCGAGCGCGAGCGCCTCGGTGTCGCGGCCCGCCGCGACGAGGTCCTCGGGGCCGAAGGTGTGGTCCACCCGCATCACCTCCTGCTCGATGATCGGGCCCTCGTCGAGGTCCGCGGTGACGTAGTGCGCCGTCGCGCCGATCTGCTTGACGCCGCGGGCGTACGCCTGGTGGTAGGGCCTGGCCCCCTTGAAGCTCGGCAGGAAGGAGTGGTGGATGTTGATGGCACGGCCCTCCAGCCACGCGCACAGGTCGTCGGACAGCACCTGCATGTAGCGGGCGAGGACCACGAGGTCGGCCCGCTCGGACTCGACCAGCTCCTTCAGCCGCGCCTCCGCGGCCGCCTTGGTGTCCCTGCTCACCGGGACGTGGGTGAACGGGACGCCGGCCCGCTCCGCCATCGGCCGCAGGTCGTCGTGGTTGGAGACCACGTGCACGATGTCGAGGTCCGGGCTCCCGGCGCCCCAGCGGTAGAGCAGGTCGTTGAGGCAGTGGCTGAAGCGGCTCGAACGCGGTGCGCACGAACACCATGTCGTGCACGTGGTCGTCGAACTGCTGGTGCTCGACGATGTCGCACCCGTGCTCGACGAGCACCGACGTGAGCGCGTGGACGATCCCCGAGTGGTTCGGGCACGCGGCGGTCAGGACGAACTGCGGTGCCGCGGTGGTGGTCGGGCTCATGGCGTCCTCCTCGGTCGGGTCGAGGCTACTGCCGTGCCGGCTCGCCGCGGCGTCCCCGCGGGGGTCGTACGGTGGGCGCGTGAGCCAGCCAGCAGCCGACTCCCGGCCCGCCTGAGGTGGAGGGCACCGACCAGGCCGGTCGGCGGGACCGGTTCCCCGACGGCACGGTCGCCCGTCTGGCCGGGTGCGCCCGCGACCGCACGGCCGGCTGCGGATCCACCGTGGTGGTGGCCGTGGACGGCCCCAGCGGGTCGGGCAAGACCACGCTCGGCCGGCAGCTGGCCGCGACCCTGGGCGCCACGCTGGTGCACATGGACGACCTCTACCAGGGCTGGGACGGGCTGGCCGAGTCACCGCACCTGCTCGAGCAGCACCTGCTGGGGCCGCTGTCCCGGGGCGAGCGCGCGGCATACCGCCGGTTCGACTGGGACCGGGGCGAGCCGGCCGGCTGGCGGGCCGTCTCCCCCACCGCGTTCCTGGTCGTCGAGGGCGTCGGCGCGGGGGCCCGGCCCGCCGGGCAGCACGTCTCACTGCTGGTCTGGCTGGAGGCGGACCGCAGGGTGCGGCGGGCACGGGGACTGGAGCGGGACGGCGACGCGTACACGCCGCACTGGGAGCGGTGGGCCGCGCAGGAGCGGGAGCTGTTCGCGCGGGACCGCACCCGCGAGCGAGCCGACGTCGTCATCGACACGACCACCGACGACGCGCAGGTCGAGTGGCGGTCCGGCCCCGCGCGACCATCATGAACGCATGACGTCGCTGGGCCACTGGCGCGGCCTCGGGGCCGACCTGGGCCCGCGGGCCGCGCGGCGGTCGCGCCGGTCGCTGCGCGAGCGGCTGGACCGGCTGCGGCACCGGTGGTTCTTCATCGTGCAGTGCGCCGTCGCGGCTGCCGGGGCCTGGTGGATCGCCCGTGAGGTGCTCGGCCACCGGGAGCCGTTCTTCGCGCCGGTGGCGGCGATGGTGTGCCTCGGGTTCTCGTTCGGGCAGCGGCTGCGCCGGGTGGTCGAGCTCTCGGTCGGCGTGGCCGTCGGGGTGCTCATCGGCGACGTGGTCGTCCACTTCGTCGGGACCGGGGTGTGGCAGATCATCGTGGTCACGATCGCCGCCATGGTCGTCGGGGCGCTGCTGGGTGCCGGGACGCTCATCACCATCCAGGCCGGCATCCAGTCGGTGCTCGTGGTCACCCTCGTGGCCTCCACCGGCTACGCCCTGAGCCGGTGGCTCGACGCGGTCGTCGGCGGGCTCGCCGCGCTGCTCGTGGCGACCGTCGCACCGGCGGCACCGCTGCAGCGCCCCCGTGCCCAGGCCGCGAAGGTGGCCCGCGAGCTGGCCGCCGCGCTCCACGAGACCGCCGACGGGCTCCGGCGCTGCGACGAGGCGGACGTCCAGCAGGCACTGGCGCGGGCGCGGCGCACCGACGACCTGCTCGAGCAGCTGCGGGACCTGGCCGACGAGGGCGTCGCCGTGGTCCGCCTGTCCCCGTTCCGGCGGCGCGACCTGCCGGCGGTCCAGGCCATCGCCGGTCTGCTCACCCCCCTCGGCCGGGCGATCCGCAACATCCGCGTGCTCATCGGCCGCGCCGCGACCGCCGTGTGGCGCCGGGAGCTCGTCCCCCGGCCCTACACCGAGCTGCTGGACCAGCTCGCCGACATCCTGGGCGAGATCGCCGACGAGCTGCAGGAGCGCCGGCTGCCCGTGGGCGCCCGGGAGCCCCTCGTCGAGGTCGGCCGGCGCAGCGCGCAGGTGCTGCGGAACACCACGCTGTCCGCGGAGGTGCTCCGGGGACAGGTGCAGGCGATCGTCCTGGAGCTGCTGGTGCTCACCGGACTCGACTACGGCGAGGCCCGCGAGCAGGTGCCCGCGTCGGCCGACCTGGAGGAGGCGCTGCGCCGGCACGTGGAGGCCACCGGCGACCCGGACGAGGAGTAGCGGGCGCTCGGGGCGCTACTCGCGGGCCGTCGAGTGGTGCTGCACCAGGGCCGACAGCCGGGACGCCTCCCCCGCCGCGTAGGTGCCGTCCGAGCGCTGGATCGCCATCACCGCGAGGGTCTCGGTGTCGTCGAGCTCCAGCATCACCCAGGGAGAGCCGCCCGCGAACTCGACCTGCAGGACCTGGGCCCACTCCAGGTGGCGGGTGAACACCAGGTTGTGCACCACGAGGCCCTCCCGGGACGGCACGGCCCGCAGCCGGGCGAAGCGCATCAGCCCGAGGAAGAAGATGACCCCGACCGCGACGAGCATGCCCCGCTCGGCCGCGTTCCAGCCGGCCGACGCGCTCTCGTCCTCGCCGGGCACCACCACGGCCGCCACCACGAACACCACCAGGCTGACCACGGCGAAGACCAGCGCGACGTAGCGCCCGCGGCGGGGGCGGAAGACGGCATACGGATCGGCAGCCATCACAACCTGCAGGCGGCGATGTCGGTGACGAGGATGGCGCGGGCGCCGAGCTCGTAGAGGGCGTCCATGAGCTGGTTGGTCCGGTTCCGCGGCACCATGGACCGCACCGCCACGTAGCCCTCGTGGTGCAGCGGCGAGACGGTCGGCGACTGGAGTCCGGGAGTCAACGCACAGGCCTGTTCCACCAGCTCGACGCGGATGTCGTAGTCCATCATCACGTAGCGGCGCGCGGTGAGCACCCCCTGCAGGCGACGCACGAGGACCTCGAGGCAGGCCGGGCGCTCCGCGTCGGCCCGGGTGACCAGCACGGCCTCGCTGCGCAGGATCGGCTCGCCGAAGACGGCGAGGCCGGCGCTGCGCAGCGTGCTGCCGGTCTCCACGACGTCCGCGATGACGTCGGCGACCCCGAGCGTGACCGCGGTCTCGACCGCGCCGTCCAGGCGCACCACGTCGGCCTCGACGCCGTGCTCGGCGAGGTGCCGGCGCACCAGGCCCGGGAAGCTCGTGGCCACGCGTCGTCCGGCGAGGTCGGCCACCGACTTCGCCGCCCCGTCGCGCGCCGCGAACCGGAAGGTGGAGCCGCCGAACCCGAGTGCCATCACCTCCTCCGCGGGCCCACCCGAGTCGAGCATGAGGTCACGACCGGTGATCCCCGCGTCGAGCCGGCCGGACCCGACGTAGACGGCGATGTCCCGCGGGCGCAGGAAGAAGAACTCCACCTCGTTGTCGGGGTCGGCGACGACCAGCTCCCGGGCGTCCCGGCGGTTGCGGTAGCCCGCCTCCCGCAGCATCCCGGCGGCCGGCTCGGACAGGGACCCCTTGTTCGGCACGGCGATGCGCAGCATGCGGTTCCCCCTCACAGGTGGGCGTAGACGTCGTCGAGCGACAGGTCGCAGGCGAGCATCAGCACCTGCACGTGGTAGAGCAGCTGGCTGACCTCCTCGGCGGTGCGCTCACGGCCCTCGTGCTCGGCCGCCATCCACACCTCGGCCGCCTCCTCCACGACCTTCTTGCCGATCGCATGGACCCCCGCGTCCAGGGCCGCCACGGTCCCCGAGCCGACGGGACGGTCGGCCGCCCGCCGGCCCAGCTCGGCATACAGCTGCTCGAAGGTCTTCACGGCGCACAGGTTACGGGGCGGCCGACCGGCCCCGTCCGCGCGTTCGTCCTGCAGGCACGGCGGCCGACTCACCGGCGCACGACCGCTACCGTGCGGGGATGGTCAACGTGTGCTTCGCCGGTGTGACGGGCTGGACTGCGCCGCCGATCGTGGCGGCCATGGAGGACGCCGACGACGTCGCCCTGGTGGCCGGCGTGTCCCGCTCGGCCGCGGGGCAGGCGCTGCGCGACCGGGTCGGCGCTGCGGGCGACGGCCGGATCTTCGGCACCGTCCGGGAGGCGTTGGACGCCGCGGACGTCGACGTCCTCGTCGACTACACGAGCGCCACCGCGGTCCGCGGGAACGTCTGGGCCGCCGTCGAGTCGGGGGTGCACGCCGTGATCGGCTCGAGCGGCCTGTCGGCTGACGACTACGCGGAGCTGGACGCCCTGGCCCGCCGGCACGAGGTCGGGGTGGTCGCCGCCGGCAACTTCTCGGTGGTGGCCGCGGTGCTGCAGCGGTCCGCGCTGCTGGCCGCCGAGCAGCTGGGCAGCTGGGAGGTCATCGACTACGCCTCGGACACCAAGGCGGACGTCCCGAGCGGCACCGCGCGCGAGGTCGCCGAGTCGCTGGCGCAGGTGCACCCGCCGGCGCAGCCGGTCCCGGTCGACGACCTGCAGGGCCCCGGCGAGGCGCGCGGGGCGGACGTAGCGGGGACGCGCGTCCACTCCGTGCGCCTGCCGAGCTTCGTGGTCACCACCGAGGTCGTGTTCGGCGGGCCGGGAGAACGCCTGGTCCTGCGCCACGACCCCGGCACCGGCCCCGAGCCGTATGCCGCCGGTACCCTCCTCGCCGTGCGCCGGGTCGGCGAGCAGGCCGGCGTCCGCCGGGGCCTCGGCTCGCTGCTGTTCGACCAGCCCGCGGAGGGTCGCTGACGCCGGCCCGGGGTCAGTCGGCCTCCACGGGCGCCAGCCGCCGGAGCGTGACGGCCGTGGTGACGGCGGCGGTGGCCGCCTCGTGGCCCTTGTCCTCGCGCGAGCCGTCCAGGCCCGCCCGGTCCAGCGCCTGGGCCTCGTCGTCGCAGGTCAGCACGCCGAAGCCGACCGGCACCCCCGTGCGCGCGCTCACGCCGGTGAGCCCGACGGTGGCCGACTGGCACACGTAGTCGAAGTGCGGGGTCCCGCCCCGGATCACGACGCCCAGCGCGACCAGCGCGTCGAACCGTGGCGCGAGCCGGGCACAGGCGACGGTGAGCTCGAAGGTCCCGGGCACCCGGACCACCTCGACGTCCTCGACGCCGGCCTCGGACAGTCCCCGGCGGGCGCCGTCGACGAGCCCGTCCATCACCTGCTCGTGCCAGGAGGCGGCCACGACCGCCACCCGCACGCCGCGTCCGTCGGTGCGCAGCGACGGGGCGCCCCTGCCGCTCACAGTGCCGCCCTCCGTGCACCGTCGGCCGCCGTCGCGTCGAGCAGCAGGCGGTGGCCCAGCCGGTCCCGCTTCGTGGCGAGGTAGCGCGCGTTGTCCGCGTGCACCGGCACCGGGAGCGGCTCCACGCCGTCGACGGCGAGGCCGGCGTCGCGCAGCGCGTCCACCTTGCGGGGGTTGTTGGTCATCAGGCGCAGCTCGGTGACGCCGAGGTCCTCGAGGATCGCTGCGGCCGCGCCGTACTCGCGCGCGTCGACCGGCAGCCCCAGCTCGGTCTGCGCGTCGACCGTGTCGAGACCGCCGTCCTGCAGGGCATAGGCGCGCAGCTTGTCGCCCAGTCCGACGCCGCGCCCCTCGTGCCCCCGCAGGTAGACAACCACGCCCCCGTGCTCGGCCACTCGGGCGAGCGCCCGGTCCAGCTGCTCACCGCAGTCGCAGCGCCGCGAGCCGAACACGTCGCCGGTCAGGCACTCGGAGTGGACCCGCACGGCCGGCGGGCCCCCCTCGGGGGCGCGGCCGGCGGCGACGAGGGCGACGTGCTCGACGCCGGTGACCAGGTCGCGGAAGCCGTGCACCGTGAAGTCGCCCTGAGCCGTGGGCAGCACCGTCGTGGCGACCCGTTCGACCCGCTCGTGCCGGCGCCGCCACGCGACCAGGTCGGCGATGGTGAGCACCGGCAGCTCGTGCGCGGCGGCCAGCTCCCGGACGGCCGGGCCGCGCATGACCGGGCCGTCGTCGTGGACGAGCTCGGCGATGACCCCGACCGGCGCCAGTCCGGCGAGCCGGCACAGGTCGACCGCCGCCTCGGTGTGCCCGGGCCGCTCCAGCACACCGGCTGGCCGCGCCCGCAGCGGGAACACGTGCCCGGGTCGGACCAGCTGCGCGGCTGTCGTCGCCTCGTCCGCGAGCAGGCGCAGGGTGCGGGTGCGGTCCGCTGCGCTGATGCCGGTCGTGATCCCCTCCCGCGCGTCCACCGAGATCGTGTATGCCGTCCCGCGCGGGTCCTCGTTCCGGCTCACCATCGGGGGCAGCCCGAGCCGGTCGGCGAGGCCGGCCGCCATGGGCGCGCAGACGACCCCGGAGCTGTGCCGCACGGTCCAGGCCAGCCACTCGGCCGACAGGGTCTGCGCGGCGAGGATGACGTCGCCCTCGTTCTCCCGGTCCTCGGCGTCGGTGACGAGCACCGGGCGCCCTGCCCGCAGCGCGGCGAGGGCGTCCCGGACGGACTGCTCCTCATCGGTCGTGGTGCCGGTCCGGCCGTTGGCCGGCATCCCACTGGTCCTCATGCGTTCACCGTCCTTGCTGCCAGGTGCTCCTCGTCGGTCCGGCGCGAGACGCGCAACCAGACGGTGAATCCGTAGAGCACCAGCCCGGCATACACCACGTAGAGCGCGGCGGAGGGGTAGAAGCCGGAGCTGATCAGCAGCGGCACCCCGACGAGGTCGACGCCGATCCACGCGAGCCAGAAGTCGTTCCAGCCGCGGGCCATGGCGTAGGTCGCGACGATGGACCCGACGAAGATCCAGGCGTCGCACCAGTAGTACCAGCGCGGGGCGGGCCATCCGGCGCCCACGGCCGCGAACACCCATTGGCACAGCACGACCGCGACGGCCCAGAACGCGAGGTAGCCGAGGCGCTCGGCGGCACTCGCCCAGCGGGGGTGGACCGCAGGCGCGTCGTGCCCGCGGCTGGCGCGACGCAGGCTCTGCCAGCGCCACCAGCCGTAGACGCTGGTGATGATGAAGAACACCTGCCGCGCCGCCTGGCCGAACAGCGTCTGGTGCTGCGGGTTGGAGAACGCGACACCGAAGAAGACGGTGAACAGCAGGACGTTGCCGACGATCCCGACCGGCCAGGCCCAGACGCGGCGGCGCATCCCGCCGATCGCGGAGGCGAACCCGAACGCGTTGCCGACGACCTCGCGCCAGAGGATGGCCTGGCCGAAGACGACCAGCTGGGCGCCGAAGAGGTGCTCGAGGATGCTCACGCGCCGGCCTCCTGCAGGTGCGGGTGGCCGGTGCCGGCAGCCAGCAGCCGCTCGACGTACTTGGCCAGGACGTCCACCTCGACGTTCACCGGATCGCCGATCCCCTTGCGGCCCAACGTGGTCAGCTCCAGCGTGGTCGGGATCAGGGACACCTCGAAGGTGTCCTCCCCGAGCCCCGAGACGGTCAGGGACACACCGTCCACGGTGATCGAGCCCTTCGCGACGACGTAGCGGGCGAGCTCGCCGGGCAGAGTGAACCGGACCACCTCCCAGGCCTCCCCTGGCTCGCGAGCCACGACCTGCGCGGTCCCGTCGACGTGCCCCTGGACCACGTGTCCCCCGAAGCGGCCGGAGGCACTCATCGCGCGCTCGAGGTTCACCCGGTCCCCGGGGCCGAGCCGGCCCAGGGTCGAGCGCCGCAGGGTCTCGGCCATCGCATCGACGGTGAACGTCCCGGCGGGCCGGTCGTGCGTCGTCACCGTCAGGCAGACGCCGTCGACGGCGACCGATGAGCCGTGCCCCACATCGGTGCTCACGGTGGGGCCGTGCAGCGTGAGCACGGCCGAGTCGTCGCCGTGCCGCACGGCGACGACCTCGCCGAGCTCTTCCACGAGGCCGGTGAACATCAGTGGGCTCCTGTCGTTGGGAGGTGGGAGGGTGCGGGTTGTGCTGCCGGGCGCGCGCGGATCCGCACGTCGTCGCCGACCTGCATCACGTCGGTGAGGCGGAGCCGGTGGGCCCCGTCGATGGACCCGATCCCGAGGTCGGCGACGGGGCAGGGCCCGGCGCCCAGCAGGGCGGGGGCGACGTAGGCAACCGTCTCGTCGACGAGGCCGGCTCGTACGAAGGCCGCGGCGAGCGTCGGCCCGCCCTCGAGCCAGACGTGCCGGACCTCGCGCTCGTGCAGCGCGGCGAGCACGGCTGCCGGGTCGTGGTCGTGGACCAGCAGGGTCGGCGCGGCGTCGTCGAGAACCCGCGCGGCCGGTGGCAGCTCGCGGCGTCCCACGACGACGCGGACGGGCTGTCGCTCGCGCAGCCGCCCGTCGGTCGTGCGGGTGGTCAGCCGGGGGTCGTCGGACAGGGCGGTGCCGGTCCCGACGACGACCGCACCGCACTGCGCCCGCAGGTCGTGGACGTCCGCCCGCGCCGCGGGTCCGGTGATCCACGCGCTGCTGCCGTCCCGGGCGGCCACCCGGCCGTCCAGGGTGGCGGCGAACTTCCAGGTGACGAAGGGGCGGCCCCGGGAGACGGCCACGCTCCACGCCTCGTTGAGCGCCCGGCACTCGTCGCCGAGCACGCCGACGACGGTGGCGACCCCGGCGCGCTGCAACAGCTCGGCGCCACCGCCCGCCACGGGATGGGGATCCAGCTGGCCGACGACGACCCGGGCGACCCCGGCGTCGACGACAGCCTGGGCGCAGGGCGGTGTGCGGCCACGGTGCGCGCAGGGCTCGAGCGTGACGTAGAGGGTGCCGCCGCGGGCCCGCTCCCCCGCCTCCCCCAGGGCCACGGCCTCGGCGTGGGGCGTCCCGGCACCACGGTGGTGGCCCTCGCCGACCATCTGGCCGTCCCGGTCGAGCAGCACCGCCCCGACCCGCGGGTTGGGGTCCGCCAGTGGTCCCTTGGCGGCCAGCTGCAGGGCCCGGCGCACGAGGGCAGGGTCCGACGCGGTGGCTGACGACGGCCCGGTCATCGGTGCGCCCCTCGTGCTCGGCTCTGCTGGCGGAGCTCCGGGGCTGTCTCAGGTCGGCGACCGTGTCGGTCGTCGCCGCCGAGGAACCGGGCTGCGGACGGGTGGTCCGGCGCCCGCCGTCTCGGCGAACCTCACGTGCTGCCTCCCATCCGGACTTTCACCGTCGGTCCTGGAGTTCCACCAGGTCAACCGGCCGCTGGCTGCGGTCGGGTCGCGGACTGTCACCGCCGGTTCGGAATTGCACCGACCCCG
>DASSKF010000114.1:0-18542 GCA_035690725.1 Segeticoccus sp. | reverse complement strand
TGCGAGCCGGGTGCCGCCGCGGACGTGCGGCAGGCATGGGAGGCCCGGCTCGGGTCGCGGGCCCAGGTGCGCACCCGTGCGGAGGCGGTGGCCCTCGGCTGGTTCGGGCCGGTGGCCGACCACGTCACCGCCCGCATCGGGGACCTCGTCGTGCCGATGGGCGACGACTTCGCGATCGTGGACTCGCGGTTCATGCGTCCCCAGGTGATCGGCCTGCTCGGGGTGCACGGGTCGCTGAGCGACGCCGAGCTCGGCATCCCGTTGCTGCACGTGCCCGCCCGCGCCGTCGCCTGAGCCCGCCGCGTCGATCGTTGTGCCCGGATGGTCGCCACAGCAGCCACCACGGCACATCGATCGCGGGCGTCGATCGGAGTGCAGGTGCGGGCAGGGGTGGAGGTGCGGGCGGGGGTGAGCGCACGGCATACAGTGTGGGGCCGTGGCTGAGCTCGTCTTCTTCTCCGGGACCATGGACTGCGGCAAGTCGACGCTCGCCCTGCAGACCGACCACAACCACGCGGCACGGGGGCTGGCCGGGCTGCGGTTCACCAGCCGCGACCGGGCGGGGGAGTCGGTGCTGTCCTCCCGGCTCGGGCTGTCGACGCCGGCGCTCGAGGTCACCGACGAGCTGGACTTCTGGGAGGTCGTCGTCGAGCAGGCGACGCACGGGCGACGGGTCGACTACCTCATCTGTGACGAGGCGCAGTTCTACACGGCGACGCAGGTCGAGCAGCTGGCGCGCCTCGTGGACGAGATGGCGATCGACGTCTACGCCTTCGGGATCACGGCCGACTTCCGCACCTGCCTGTTCCCCGGGTCGCAGCGGCTGATCGAGCTCGCCGACCGGGTGCAGCCGCTGCAGGTCGAGGCGCTGTGCTGGTGCGGGCGCAAGGCCACGCACAACGCTCGCGTGGTCGATGGCCAGATGGTCGTCGAGGGGGAGCAGGTGGTCGTCGGCGACACCGGCGCGGCGCGGCAGGGGGTCGTGGAGTACGAGGTGCTCTGCCGGCGGCACTTCATGCGGCGGATGACCTCGCAGGCGGCGCGGAGACAGGCGACGTCGCCGGACCTGCTTCCCTTCGACCTGGACCTGTGCCCGCTGCCCGGGCACCGGCAGGACCACGCCACCCACCACCCCCGAACCTAGGGAGTCTCCGCGGGACCTCGGGAGTCTCCCGCGAACCTCGGGACTTTGCGGACCGCAAAGTCCCGAGGTTCGCGGGGATCTCCCGAGGTCGGTGGGGAAGCCCCGAGGTCGGCCGGGGGGGTCAGGCCGGCTGGTCGAGGAGGGCGAGCAGGGCGCGGGCGTAGGCGCGCTCGGCGTCGATGTCAACGTGGCGCCGCTCCTCGCCGCCGAGCCGGGCGACCACGACGAAGCCGTCGCCGAGCGGCTCGAGCCGCACGAACGCCTCGCCGAGCAGGTCGCGCAGCTGGTCCTCCCGCGGCAGCCAGACCACCTCGGACTTGCGGACGCTGTCCAGCGCCCACTCAGTCGTGCCGTTGAAGCCGATGAGGGGACCGCTGGGGAACTCGTGCACCTCGGTGGTCATGTCGGCGAGGACGAAGACCATGTCCTGCAGCTGCTCGACCGGCACCACGAACCGGTCGCCGGGCCCCGGGTCGTCCCAGGTGACCCCGGCCTCCTGCAGCCGCCGGGCGAGCTCGAGCGAGAGCACCTGACCAGTCTGCCCGATCCCAGTAGGTTGGGCAGATGGGAGGCAGGGCGAGCACGCCGGCGCAGGAGCTGACCGTCGGGGAGCGCACGGTGCGGATCACGAACCCCGGGCGGGTGTACTTCCCCGAGATCGGCGCCACCAAGCTCGACCTGGCCCACTACTACCTGAACGTGGGCGACGGGATCGTGCGGGCCCTGCGAGAGCGACCCTGCATGATGCACCGCTACCCCGAGGGCATCGAGGGGGAGAAGGTCCACCAGAAGCGGCTGCCCCGCGGCGCGCCGGACTGGGTGCAGACCGTGCGGGTGCACTTCCCCCGCTACCACCGCACCGCCGACGAACTGTGCGTCACCGAGCTCGCGAGCGTCATCTGGGCGGTGCAGATGTCCACGGTCGAGTTCCACCCCTGGAACTCCCGCCGTGCCGACACCGAGCGGCCGGACGAGTGGCGGATCGACCTCGACCCGATGCCGGACTGCCCGTTCGACCGGGTGCGCCGCGTCGCGCACACCGCCCACGAGGTGCTCGACGAGCTCGGCGCGGTCGGCTGGCCCAAGACCTCGGGCGGCCACGGGCTGCACGTCTACGTGCGGATCGAGCCGCGCTGGGGCTTCCAGGACGTCCGCCGCGCCGCCCTCGCCTTCGCGCGCGAGGTGGAGCGCCGTATGCCGCAGGACGTCACCACCGCGTGGTGGCGCAGGGACCGGGACCCGGCGGCGCTCTTCGTGGACTACAACCAGAACACCCGGGACCACACCATCGCCAGCGCGTACTCGGTCCGCGGCGTGCCGCGGGCGACCGTGTCGACGCCGATCACCTGGGACGAGGTCGACGACGTCGTGCCGGGCGACTGCACCATCCGGACCGTCCCCGACCGGTTCGCCCGGCTCGGTGACGTGCACGCCGGGATCGACGACCACCCCTACTCGCTCGACACCCTGCTGCAGTGGGCCGACCGGGACGAGGCGGACGGAGGCAAGGTCCCGGACGAGGACGAGGACGCCGAGACCTGACGGCCGGGGCCCGTCAGGGCGTGCCGCGCAGGATGCAAAACTCGTTGCCCTCGGGGTCGGCCAGCACCACGAACGGGTCGTCGGGGGACTGCCCGACGTCGATCCGCCGGGCGCCGAGTCCCACCACCCGGTCCACCTCCGCGTCGACGTCGCCGTCGCGGGAGCGCAGGTCGGGGTGGTTGCGGTTCTTGTCCCGCTTCGGGTGCTCGGTGGGCTGCAGCCACACCGGCAGCTCGGCGGCGCCGTCACCCTGGCGGGGGTAGAGCATGGCCGAGCCGTCCGGTCGCTCCTCCACTCGGTAGCCGAGCACCTCCGACCAGAAGCGCGCCATCGCGGCGACGTCGTGGACGTCGAGCGTCCACTGCGCGATCGTGCTGGACACGGGACCACCTCCTCCGGGCGACAGTGCCCATCCTCGCGCTGCCGGCGCGGGCGGGCCACCCCGGCCGGGGGCACCCGTGACGCTCCCGGACGAGGTTGCGAAACGGTGGAGTCGCGCGGCACGCCCGCGGACGGTGCGGATCCTGTCCGCCCGAGGCGGCAAGATGGGCGTGTGCCCTCCAGCGACCGACCCGACGAGCGTGACCGGGGGCAGAGTCGCCACCCACGGAGGACCGACAACCGCTACCGGAAGGTCACCGGGGAGGTCCCGCCCCAGCGGCCGGCGCCGACCGAGGAGGTCCCGCGGCGGACCCGCGAGCTGCCGGCCGAGGAGCCGGGCGAGCGGGTGCGCGACCGCGTCGAGGGCGGGACCGGCGAGGACGGCCACCACGGCGAGGGGCCGGCGGGCCCCCGCAGGGTCGGCTCCGCCGGCCGGAGCGTCGGCAGGGGGGCGCGGGCCGGGGCGCGGGTGACCGGCCGGGGCGCGCGCAGGGCATACCGGCTGGCCCGGCGGGCGAGCCACGCCGAGGGGGCGGGTGAGACCGGGCTGGCGCGGCTGTTCGAGGTGCACGCTGTCAGCACCGCCGGCGACGCGGCGGTCGCCGTCGCGATGGCGGGCACCCTGTTCTTCCAGGTCCCCTCCGCGCAGGCCCGCAGCCAGGTGGCCCTGTTCCTCGGCCTGACGATGCTGCCGTTCGTCATCATCGCGCCGCTGATCGGACCGTTCCTCGACCGGTTCCGGCGGGGGCGGCGGTGGGCCATCGGGGCGACCCTGGCCCTGCGCGCGTTCCTCGCGTGGGTCCTCGCCACGACCGTCGCGACCGGCTCGGAGTGGCAGTTCGGTGCCGCGCTGGGCGTGCTCATCTCCGCCAAGGCGTATGGCGTCGCGCGCTCGGCCGCGACCCCTCGCCTGCTCCCCCGGAAGGTGTCACTGGTCAAGGCGAACGCGCGCATGTCCATGGCCGGCCTGGCCGGCGGCGCGATCGGCGGGCCCATCGCGGCCGGCCTGTCGCTGATCGGCCCGTCCTGGACGCTGCGCTTCGCGTTCCTCGTGTTCATCGGTGGCACCATCCAGGCGATCCTGCTGCCGGCCCGGGTCGACTCCGCCGAGGGGGAGGACGACGGCGACGCGACCGAGTCGGGGCGGCGGCGGCTCAACGGGCTGCGCCGGGGCGTCACCCGCAACGTGGTGCTCGCGCTGCGGTGCAACGTCGGGCTGCGGGCGCTGTCCGGGTTCCTCACCATCTTCCTGGCGTTCCTGCTGCGCACCCACCCCTTCGCCGGGTGGGAGGACCGCACCAGCCTGCTGCTGGCCCTCGTGGTCGGGGCCGCGGGTGTCGGCAGCGCCATCGGCACCGGCCTGGGCGCCCTGCTGCGGACCCGGCCACCGCAGCTGATCGTCATGGCGGTGCTGGTGCTCGACGTCGGCGTCGCGGTGGGGACGGCGCTGTTCTTCCGGCTCACCATGGCGGTGCTGCTCGGCCTCACCGCGGGGCTGTGCCAGCAGCTCGGCAAGGTGGCGCTGGACTCGATCATCCAGGACGAGGTGCGCGACCGGGTGCGCTCCAGTGTCTTCGCGCGCTCGGAGACCCTGCTGCAGAGCGCCTGGGTGCTCGGCGGCTGTCTCGGGATCGTGCTGCCGCTGCGCGCCGACCTCGGTCTGGGGGTGGCCGCCGCGCTGCTCACCGGGTGGCTCGGCACGGTGCTCTACCTGCGCAACCGCCGGCGACCCGGTGCCGAGGAGGGGTCAGTCCGGCTCGGGGCGTGACCCGAACATGATGTCGTCCCAGCTCGGGACGCTGGGGCGGCCGCTCTTGCGGCTCGGCTTCGTCGAGCTGGCCTTCGTCGAGCTCGCCTTCTTCGGGGCCGACTGCTGTTCCGCCTCGAGCTCGGTCCCGTCCGCCGGCTCGGTCGTGTCGGACGTGGCGTCGGACAGCGGGTCGGGGGAGTTCTCGTCGTCGACCTGCGCCTGCTCGCTGTCGACGTCCGCGTCCGCCTCGGCGTCGACCTCGTCGGCGGCCTCGGCCTCGACCTGAGCCTGAGGATCGGTGCCGGTGTCGTCGGCGTCGTCGGTGCCGGCAGCGGCCTCCGCGTCGAGCGCCTCGGCCTCCGCGTGCGCCTCCGGCTCCGGTTTGCCGTCGGCGCCCTCGGGGTCGGGGTCGGCGTGGGCTGCCGGCGGAAGGTCGGCGGTGACCGTCGAGTAGGGGATGTCCTCGAGCGGCAGCGCGTCCTCCGGGGGCTGCTGCTCGCGGTGCGGGACATCGGCCGGGGAGCGGCGGTTGCGGCGACGGCCCGAGCGCCGGCCGGCCCGGGAGGCGGCGCTGCGCTCGCGCATGGCGGTCATCAGGTCGACCGGCTCCTCCCGGGAGGCCGTGTCGCCGGCCCGCGCACGACCGCGCCCCTGCCGTTCCTCGCCGGTGTCGGCGCCGGTGCCGGGGTCCGTGCCCGGGTCGTCCCGGCGCTCGGTGGCGCGCAGGCCGCCCTCGGCCTCGACGTCATACACGCGGGTGGACCGGCCGGAGGCGGGCACGTGCGGGGCGGGCACCGGTCCGGGGGTGCCGCCCTCCTCGTCCTCGCTGAGCCAGCGGGCCTCGTCGTCCAGGGCGGTGATGGTGCGGTCGGGCAGCTCGAAGTGCCAGGAGGCCTGTCGCTCCCGGCCGCCGGCCGGGAAGGTCACGACGACGGTCCAGGGCTGGTGCTCGGCGCGGTGGGCGTCCCAGTACGCGGCACCGGGGTCCACGCCCCGCTCGGCGAGCCGCTCCCGGATCCGGGACTCCAGGGTTGGGGCGACGCCCTCCCGGGCCCGCCCGCGCACCCGCACGGACTGGGCGAGGGTGGCCACGTGCCCGCGCTCGGCGAGGATCGGCCCCTCGTAGCGGTGCACCTTCTCCACGGACCAGCCGGCCCGCTCGGCGACCTCGTCCGCGCTGGCACCGCCGCGGATCAGGGCCTGCACGTCGCGGGGCCGCAGCCCGCCCTCGACGTCGATCGAGAGGTGGCCCTGGCGTGGGCGCTCGCGGCGGGCGGCCGCACGCAGCTCGTCGGTGAGCGGGACGCGGAACCGGCTGCCGTCCTCGGCGGCGAGCAGCAGGTGCCGACCGTCCTCGTGCACGCCGATCAGTCGCAGATCCTGCATTCGCCTCTCCCGTGTCGCACCAGCCCTCGACGAATGCTGCCACCTCGTGCGCCCAGCACCTAACCGGCCACGCCGCTCGACTAGTTTTGACCCGATGAGCACCGCCGACGAGTCCCCGCTGGCCCCGTACGACGCCGTCCTGCTGCTGTCCTTCGGCGGCCCGGAGGCGCCCGAGGAGGTCATGCCGTTCCTGCGGACGGTGACGGCCGGCCGCGGGATCCCCGACGAGCGGCTGGAGTCGGTCGCCGAGCACTACCACCACTTCGGCGGCCGCAGCCCCATCAACGACCAGAACCGTGCCCTCCTCGCGGCGCTGCGCGCCGAGCTCGACCGGCGGGAGGTCGGCACGCGGGTGCTGTGGGGAAACCGCAACTCCGCCCCCTTCGTCACCGACGCCCTCCGTCAGGCGCACGAGCAGGGGGTGCGCCGAGTGGTGACGATCGTGACCAGCGCGTACTCGTCATACTCCTCCTGCCGGCAGTACCGGGAGGACCTGGCTGCGGCGCTGCAGACCCTGCAGGACGAGGGGCGGGACCTGGTGATCGACAAGATCCGGCCCTATCCCAACCACCCCGCGT
Source organism: Segeticoccus sp. (assembly GCA_035690725.1). GTDB lineage: Bacteria > Actinomycetota > Actinomycetes > Actinomycetales > Dermatophilaceae > DASSKF01. The sequence continues at coordinate 11,761 of DASSKF010000114.1, read as the reverse complement.
TCACCCGCACCAACACCCGCCTGGTGACCGACGCGGCGCGCGCGGCGCTGCGGGACACCGAGGCCGACCGGTTGCGCCTGGCCTACGTCACCCACTCGATCCCCGTCGGCATGGACGACACCTCGGGGCCGGGCGACAGCGAGGGCAACGCCTACCAGCGCCAGCACGCCCAGCTCGCCGCCGCGATCACCGACGAGGTGGCGGCCACCCTCGGTGTCGAGCTGCGCGACCAGCTCGTCTACTGCTCCCGCTCGGGCCCGCCGAGCCAGCCGTGGCTGGAGCCGGACGTGGGCGACCACCTGCGCGAGCTCGCCGCCGAGGGGGCGCAGACCGTGGTGCTGGCGCCGATCGGGTTCGTCTCGGACCACATGGAGGTGCGCTACGACCTCGACACCGAGGCGCAGGAGGTCGCCGACGAGCTGGGGCTGCGCCTCGTGCGCGTCCCGACCGTGGGCACCGACACCGAGTTCGTCAGCGGGCTGGTCGACCTGGTCGAGGAGCGCGCCGCACAGGCCCGCGGCGAGGACGTGACCGGACCGGCCTGGCCGGACCCGCACCCCCTGCCGGCCGTCTGCCCCGCCGGGTGCTGCCCCAACCTGCGCACCCCGCGCCCGGCCCTGTGCGGGATGGACTGATGGTGACCGGGCCCGAGCCCACCCCCGAGGAGCTGGTGCACCTGGAGGCCCTCGCCGTCGAGCTCGCGGCCACCGCCGGCCGCCTCATCGTCGACGAGCGCCCGGACAACCTCGGCGTGGCCGCGACGAAGAGCAGCGCCACCGACGTGGTGACCGAGATGGACCAGCGCTCCGAGCAGCTGCTGCGCGAGCGGCTCGCCGTGGCGCGGCCCCACGACGCCGTCCTCGGCGAGGAGGAGGGCGTGGCCACCCCCGACGGCTGGAGCGGGCTGACCTGGGTCGTGGACCCGATCGACGGCACCGTCAACTACCTCTACGGGCTCCCGGAGTATGCCGTGTCGGTCGCCGTCGTCTCCGGCGACGCCTCCGTGCCCGGCGAGTGGGAGCCCGTGGCCGGCGCGGTCAGCCGGCCGGCCATCGACGAGCTCTTCCACGCCCGGCGCGGTGGCGGTGCCTTCCGCACCACCATGTCGGCCGGCCTGTACGGCGCCGGGCGCCGGCTGCGGGTGACACCCGACGTGGCCGTGGACCGGGCCCTGCTCGGCACCGGGTTCGGCTACCGCGCGGAGGTCCGCGCCCGTCAGGGGGCGTTCACCTCCCGGGTGCTGCCGCGGATCCGGGACATCCGCCGCGGCGGCAGCGCCGCCGTCGACCTGTGCAGCGTGGCGAGCGGGCGGCTCGACGGCTACTACGAGTCGGGCCTGCACCCGTGGGACCTGGCGGCGGGCCAGCTCGTCGTGACCGAGGCCGGCGGGGTCGTGCAGGGGCGGGGGAGCCGGCCGCCGAGCGGCGACCTCGTGGTCGCCGGTGCGCCGGAGCTCGTCGCCGAGCTCCAGCAGCTGTTCGCCGAGCTGGCCGACTGAGCCGCCTGCGCCGAGCCGGCCACGTGAGCCGCCGGAGCGGGGGAACGAGCTCCCGGACGAGCGGGAATGAACCCGCGGAACGGGGCGTCCTGGTCCATCCCACGGACCCGGGGTGTCATCCTTCGGCTTCGTAGGGCACAATCCGCCTTCGGTCGGGCACAAAACGGGCAGGGACGACGTTGTCCCCGCAGACACGGCACAGGGGACCCGGCCGGTGTGGGACGGGTCACAACAACAGACAGCAGCAACAGCGCAATTCGCCCCTCCGGGGGCCCAGGACGACCAGGAGCAACGAGCCACATGGCCACTGACTACGACGCGCCGCGGAAGAGCGACGACGAGCTGAACGAGGACTCCATCGAGGAGCTGAAGTCCCGTCGCGTCGACAAGAACTCTTCCAGCGTGGACGTCGACGAGACGGAGCAGGCGGAGGGCTTCGAGCTGCCCGGCGCCGACCTGTCCGGCGAGGAGCTGTCGGTGCGGGTACTGCCGCGGCAGGCGGACGAGTTCACCTGCTCCCGGTGCTTCCTCGTGCACCACCGCAGCCAGCTCGCCAAGGAGGTCGGCGGGCAGCCGGTCTGCCGCGACTGCGCCGCGTGAGCATTCGTGAGGAGGTCGGGGTGCCGGTGCCGTTGCACCGGATCGCCCCGGACCTTCCCGTGCCCGGCTACGCCCACCCGGGCGATGCCGGGGCGGACCTGCACGCCCGGCAGGACGTGACACTGGCGCCGGGGGAGCGCGCGCTGGTCCCCACCGGCGTCGCGCTCGCCCTCCCGGAGGGGTATGCCGGGTTCGTCCACCCGCGCTCGGGCCTCGCCGCACGCCACGGGGTCACCACGCTCAACGCCCCGGGCACGGTCGACGCCGGCTACCGGGGGGAGATCGCAGTGAACCTCGTCAACACCGACCGGGACCAGTCGTTCACGGTGCACCGGGGGGACCGGATCGCCCAGCTCGTCGTGCAGCGTGTCGCGCGGGTGCGGTTCGTCGAGGTGGACTCGCTTCCGGACAGCCCCAGGGGGGACACTGGACACGGGGCGAGCGGGGGCTTCGGCCCACGCCGCCCGGCCGCCGGGCCGGCCGCCACGACCGGCCCCGACGACGACAGGACCGGGACCCGCGGGACCGGCACGACCGACGCGAACACGAAGGACTGAGCAGCCAGTGGGCATCTTCCGACGCAACAGGGACGTCGAGGCCGAGGACGCGGAGCGCACCGAGGAGCCGGTCACCGACACCGACCTCGCCGAGGACGAGGCCTCCGCTCGGGAGGCCGGGTCGGACGAGGACGGTGGCGCCGAGGGCGCCGCCGCCGTGGCCGAGGAGCCGGCCGCCGCGCCGGTGGACCGCAGCGAGGGCCCGTTCGACCGGGACGAGGTGGACGAGCGCGGCCAGCGGCTCGACCTCGGTTCGCTGTGGGTGGCCGGACTGCCCGGCATGGAGCTGCGCCTGGAGGTCGACGAGGAGTCGCAGAACATCGTCGCCGCCACCGCCCTGGTGGGGGACTCGGCCGTGCAGCTGCAGGCCTTCGCGGCACCGAAGTCGAGCGGGGTCTGGGACGACATCCGCGGTGAGATCGCCCAGAGCATCTCCACCCAGGGCGGCACCGCCGAGGAGGTCCGGGGGCCGCTCGGCCTCGAGCTGCAGACCCGGATGCCCGGGCGCGGCAACGGCGGTCGGACGACGTTCTCCCCGGCCCGGTTCGTCGGCATCGACGGCCCGCGCTGGTTCCTGCGCGCCGTGGTGTCCGGCAAGGCCGCCGTCGACCCCGACGCCGGCGGCGCGCTGATCGACTTCGTCCGGCAGACCGTCGTCGTCCGGGGGAGCGAGGCCATGGCGCCACGCGAGCTGCTGCCGCTGCAGCTGCCGCAGGAGATGACCGAGCAGTCCGAGGCCCAGCAGGTCGAAACCGAGACGGCGCAGGACGACCGGTTCGGGCCGCTCGAGCGCGGCCCGGAGATCACCGAGATCCGCTGAGGGGAACCAGATGGCACGGTCGACCAAGCTGGTGCGCCAGCCGCGGCTGATCGGCCGCGTGGCGGACCGGTTGACCAGCTCCGAGGAGGAGCTGGAGGCCCGCGAGCTGCAGGCCGAGTCCGACCGGTGCGGTGGCACCCCCATCGCCGGGGTCGGCGACCGCGAGCTGGTGACCGTCTGCGGCACCGTCCGCAGCGTCACGCTGCGCCCTCGCGCCACCGTGCCCGCGCTCGTCGCCGAGATCTACGACGGCAGCCGGGCGCTCAACCTCGTCTGGCTCGGCCGCCGGCGCATCACCGGGATCGCCCCCGGTGCCTTCCTCACCGTCCGCGGACGCGTCACCCACCACACCGGGAGCCCCACCATCTTCAACCCCGCCTACGAGATCATCACCGGCCGTGGCCACGTCCGGCACTGACCCGCGCGTGCCCCGGCAGGCCGCCCAGCACCTCGACGCGACGACCGTCGAGGGCCTGATCCGCGCGCGCATCTCCGCCGCCCTCGGCGGGTTCCGCGGGTCCCTCGAGACCGCGCTGCCGACCGTGGCGTTCGTCATCGCGTGGGTCTGGCAGCACGACGTGCGCGCCGCCGTCTACGCCGCCGGGGCGGTGGCCCTCGTCCTGCTGGTGGTCCGGCTCGCGATGCGCCAGACCCCCCGCTACGTGTTCTCCGCGGTCGTCGCCACCGCGATCGCCGCCTTCTTCGCGCTGCGCAGCGGCCAGGCCCAGGACGCCTTCCTGCCGGGCATCCTCGCCAGCATCGGCTGGGGGCTGCTGGCCCTGGTCTCCGTGGTCGGCCGCTGGCCGCTGGTCGGCTTCCTCGTCGCCGCGGGCGACCCCCGGATGGCCGAGGACCCCTTCGGGTGGCGCCGCGACCGCGGCCTGGTGCGGGTGTGCCAGCGGCTCACCCTGGTCCTCGTCGGCCTGTATGCCGTGCGCGTCGCGGTGATGCTGCCGATGTACTTCGCCGGCGAGGTCGCCCTGCTGGGCGTGGCCAAGATCGTGCTGGGCTGGCCCGCCTACGTGGGCGCCGTCGCCGTGATGGGGATGATCCTGGTGCGCGGCCGCACCGAGCTCGCGCAGGACGAGCTCGCGCAGGACGAGATCGAGCGGGACGAGCCCGAGCCGGTCACTCCGGAGGACGCGCCGGGCGCTCGCCCGGACTGAGCATCGCCTCGAGCTCGTCCTCGGTGTCGGGCGTGGCGAGGAAGAGCAGCTCGTCGCCGCCCTCGACGGCGTCGTCCCGGCTCGGGGCGACGGCCACGTCCTCGCGGATGATGCCCACCAGCACCACCTCCGGGGGGAAGGTGATGTCGCCGACCCGCGTGCCGGCATACGGGCTGTCGTCGGGCAGGGTGAGCTCGACCATGGTGGCCTTGCCCTGCTGGAACTGGAAGATGCGGACCAGGTCGCCCACGCTGACGGCCTCCTCGACGAGGGCGGTCATCAGGCGCGGCGTGGACACCGCGACGTCGACGCCCCAGCCCTCGTCGAACATCCACTCGTTCTTGGGGTTGTTGACGCGGGCGACGGTGCGGGGCACGCCGAACTCGGTCTTGGCCAGCAGCGAGACGACGAGGTTGACCTTGTCGTCACCGGTCGCGCAGACAACGCTGTCGCAGCTGGGCAGCCCGGCCTCCTGCAGGGTGCTGATCTCGCAGGCGTCGCCGAGCAGCCAGGAGGCCTCGGGGACCCGGCGGGAGGCCCGGTCATCGGCCAGCTTGTCGATGAGCAGGACCTGGTTGCCGTTGTGGATCAGCTCGCGGGCGATCGACCGGCCGACGCTACCGGCGCCGACGACGACGACCCGCATCGGCGTGCGTTCCCTTCGCACCATCACTGCCTCCCTCACTCGGCCGGAGGGGGCTGGTCGAGTCGCTGCTCGACGACGGGCACGTCGGCGGCCCGAGCCATCACGTGGACCAGGTCGCCCTCCTGATAGACGGTGCTGTCGGTGGGGAGGATGCCCTCACCGAGCCGGCTGATGAACGCGACGCGGGTGTCCGACACGTCCTCGAGCTGCCGGATCGGTCGGCCCACCCAGGACGGGGCCACCGGGACCTCGACGAGCACCACCTTGCCGCTGGGGTCGCGGTACTCCGAGGCCGCGCCCTGCGGCAGCAGCCGGCGCAGTGTCTGGTCGGCGGTCCAGCGCACCGTCGCGACGGTGGGGATGCCGAGGCGCTGGTAGACCTCGGCGCGGCCGGGGTCGTAGATGCGGGCCACCACGTGCTCCACGCCGAAGGTCTCCCGCGCGACCCGCGCGGCCAGGATGTTGGAGTTGTCGCCGCTGCTGACGGCGGCGAAGGCGTAGGCCTGCTCGATGCCGGCCTCGCGCAGGGTGTCCCGGTCGAAGCCGATCCCGCTCACCCGCCGGCCCTCGAACTCCGCGCCGAGCCGCCGGAAGGCCGCCTGCTCCTGGTCGATGACGGCCACGTCGTGGCCGTGGCGCTCCAGGTTGCGGGCGAGCGTGGCACCCACGCGGCCGCAGCCCATGATCACGAAGTGCACGGTGCGACGCTACACGAGCGAGGGGTGCGCTCCGAGCCCGGTGGCAGCCCTACACTTGCCACTCGTGTCGACGTCGGGACGGGTGCTCAAGCGGTTGGTCGTCGGCCGAGCGATGCGCAGCGACAAGCTGGAGGAGACGCTGCTGCCCAAGCGGGTGGCGCTGCCGGTCTTCGCCAGCGACGCCCTGTCCTCGGTGGCCTACGCGCCGGACGAGGTCTTCATCACCCTCTCGGTCGCCGGCCTCTCGGCCTACGCCTTCTCCTGGAAGGTGGCGCTCGCGGTGGCGCTGGTCATGCTCACCGTCGTCGCCTCGTACCGGCAGAACGTGCATGCCTACCCCTCCGGCGGCGGGGACTACGAGGTCGCCACGACGAACATCGGCTCGACCGCCGGGCTGACCGTGGCCAGTGCCCTGCTGGTCGACTACGTCCTCACCGTCGCCGTGTCGATCTCCTCCGGCGTGCAGAACGCCTCGGCCGCGATCGGCTTCATCAACGGCAACGAGGTGGAGGTGGCGGTCGCCCTCGTGCTGCTGCTGGCCGCCATGAACCTGCGGGGGGTGCGCGAGTCCGGCACGGCGTTCGCCGTCCCGACCTACTGCTTCATGGTCGCCATCATCGGGATGACCATCTGGGGGCTGGCCCGCTGGGCGTTCGGTGACCTGCCCCAGGTCGCCAGTGCGAAGTTCGACGTCGCGAGCGACCCGCGCTTCACCCACGGCCTGGCGACGGCGGCAGGGGCCTTCCTCATCCTGCGGGCGTTCTCCTCCGGCTCGGCGGCCCTGACCGGTGTCGAGGCGATCAGCAACGGGGTCCCCGCCTTCCGCAAGCCCAAGAGCCGCAACGCCGCGACCACGTTGCTCATGATGGGCACCGTGGCCGTGACCATGCTCATCGGCATCGTCGTGCTGGCCAACAAGATGGGCCTGCGCTACGTCGACCCGGACTCGGACATGGACCGGCTGGTGCTCGACGGCGTCCACGGGATGCAGACGGCCCCCGGCGTGGCGATGTTCGGCGACTACGAGTACGACCAGCACACGATCGTGGGCCAGCTGTCGAACGCGGTGTTCTCCAACTTCCCCCCCGCCTTCTACTTCACCATCGCGGCCACCGGCATCATCCTCGTCCTCGCCGCGAACACCGCCTTCAACGGGTTCCCCGTGCTCGCCTCGATCCTCGCGCGGGACGGCTTCCTGCCCCGGCAGCTGCGCACGCGCGGCGACCGGCTGGCCTACAGCAACGGCATCATCCTGCTGGCGCTCGGCGCCATCGTGCTCATCGTCGCCTTCGACGCCCAGGTCACCCGGCTGATCCAGCTGTACATCGTCGGCGTCTTCGTCTCGTTCACCACGAGCCAGATCGGCATGATCCTGCACTGGAACCGGCACCTGCGCCGGGAGGACAACCGTCGGGTGCGGGGCCGGATGATGCGCAGCCGGGCGATCAACGGGCTCGGCGCGACCGTCACCGGCGTCGTCCTGGTGGTGGTGCTCGTCACCAAGTTCACGGGCGGGGCCTGGATCGCCATCGCCGCGATGGCGGTGCTGTTCATCCTGATGCGCTCCATCAAGAAGCACTACGAGCTGGTGGCCGAGGAGCTCGCCGTGCACGAGGGCGACACCGACGTGGGGACCCTGCCGTCCCGGGTCCATGCCCTCGTGCTCGTGTCCAAGATCCACAAGCCGGTGCTGCGCGCCCTCGCGTACGCCCGGGCGACCCGCCCGTCCGTGCTCGAGGCCATCACCGTGGACGTGGACCCGGAGGACACCGTGGCCCTGCAGGAGGCGTGGGACGAGCGAGACATCCCGGTGCCGCTCAAGGCCCTCGAGTCACCCTTCCGCGAGATCACCCGTCCGGTCATCGACTACGTCAAGTCGATCCGCCGGAACAACCCGCGCGAGGTGGTGATCGTCTACATCCCGGAGTACGTCGTCGGCCACTGGTACGAGCAGATCCTGCACAACCAGAGCGCCCTGCGGCTCAAGGCACGGCTGCTGTTCACCCCCGGCGTGATGGTCGCCAGCGTGCCCTGGCAGCTGCAGTCCTCGGTCGGCGCCGAGGACCGGCTCGAGGGTCCGCGGCCCGGTGCCGTGCGCCGCGGGCTGCGCCGCCGATGAACAGGAAGCCGCACCCGGAGGAGCCGGACAGCCCGGTCGGCGAGGTCGTCGAGGTCGACGTCGGGCCGGTGGCCCACGGTGGCCACTGCGTCGCCCGCCACGAGGGCCGGGTCGTCTTCGTCCGGCACGCGCTGCCCGGCGAGCGGGTCCGCGCGCGGGTCACCGACGGCACGCGGACGTCCCGCTTCCTGCGTGCCGACGCGGTCGAGGTGCTCCGGCCCTCGCCGCACCGGGTGACCCCGCCGTGCCCCTACGCCCACCCGGGCGGTTGCGGCGGTTGCGACTGGCAGCACACGCCCCCGGTCCACTCCCGCGAGCTCAAGGCCGCCGTCGTCGCCGAGCAGCTGCGCCGCCTCGCCGGCATCGAGCGGGAGGTCACGGTCGAGCCGGTCTCGGGCGATGAGGACGGGCTGCGCTGGCGCACCCGCGTCGAGTTCGCCGTCGACGAGCACGGACGGGCGGGCCTGCGGCCGCACCGCTCGCACGAGGTGATCCCCGTCGAGGACTGCCTCATCGCCACCCGCGGCGTGGTGGACAGCGGGGTGCTGGCAGGGGAGTGGGACGGCTGCTCGGCGGTCGACACGGTCGCCCCCGGCGGGCGCCCGCCCACGGTGACCGTCCCGGTTCCGCGGGCCCGGTCCGAACGGCGCGGTATGCCGGTCCCATCCGTCCGCGAGCAGGTCACCACCCGGACGTGGTCGGGAGAGCTCGAGGTGGGCGCGCGCGGGTTCTGGCAGGTCCACGTCGGCGCGGCCGCCACGTTCGTCGAGCACGTCCTCGCCGAGCTGTCCCCGCGGGAGGGGGAGCGGGCGCTCGACCTCTACTGTGGCGTGGGACTGTTCGCCGCCGCACTCGCCGACGGCGTCGGGCCGACCGGGTCGGTCCGCGCCGTCGAGGCCGACCGCGACGCCGTGCACCACGCGCGGCACAACCTCGCGGACCGGTCGTGGGCCCGGGTGCGCCGTTCCCGGGTGGACCGGGCGGTCTCCGAGCTGACCCGGCGCGGTCGTCGCACTGACCTGGTCGTCCTCGACCCGCCGCGCACCGGCGCCGGGCGGGCCGTCGTGCGGGACGTGGCCGCGCTGCGGCCGCGGCTGGTCGCCTACGTCGCATGCGACCCGGCCGCCTTGGCACGCGACCTGGCGCACGCGCGGGAGGCCGGGCTCGGCATACGGTCGTTGCGGGCGTTCGACGCCTTCCCGATGACCCACCACGTCGAGTGCATCGCGGTGCTCGGCCCCGTGGACGCGCCCGGCTGACCCGGTGCCGTGGACCCGGGAGGCGCGGTGCGCGAGACTGTGCCACAGGTCCGGGCTGTGGGGAGGCGACGATGGGCGACGACCGCTGGCTGGGGGACGGCGCTCCCGTGGCACGGCTGTCCGGCGTGGTGCGCCGCTACGGCGAGGTCACCGCCCTGGACGGTGTCGACCTGAGCATCCGTGCGGGGCAGCTGCTGGGCCTGCTGGGCCCGAACGGGGCCGGCAAGTCCACCGTCATCAACCTGCTGCTCGGGCTGCGCCGGGCGCACGCCGGCACGGTGGAGCTGTTCGGCGGCTCCCCGCAGGACCCGGCGCGCCGTCGCCGGCTCGGCTGCACCCCGCAGGAGACGGCACTGCCGGCGACGCTGCGGGTGGGGGAGGTGGTGCGCTGGGTCGCCGGGCACTTCCCGGACCCGGTCCCGGCCGAGGAGCTGCTCGAGCAGTTCGACCTCGCGGACACCGTGCGCCGGCAGACCGGCGGGCTGTCCGGCGGCCAGCGGCGCAAGCTGTCCGTGGCGCTCGCGCTGGTCGGCCGGCCCCGCTTCGTGGTGCTCGACGAGCCGACGACCGGGCTCGACATCGACGCCCGCCACGAGCTGTGGCAGGCGCTGCGCCGGGTCCACGCGGCCGGCACGACCGTCCTGCTCACGAGTCACTACCTCGAGGAGATCGAGGCCCTCGCCGAGCGGGTCGTGGTGCTGCACCACGGCACCGTCTTGGCTGACGACACCCTCGGCGGCGTCCTGTCGCGGGTGGGGGTGGACCTGGTGAGCCTGCGCTGGACGGGGCCGGCCGGTGCCGCCGCGGGCGAGCTGGCCGCCCTGCCCGGCGTGGCGCGGCACGAGCACGCCGGGGACCGCGAGGTGCTCTACGCCGCCGACGCCGACCGCGTGGTCCGCGAGCTCGTCGAGCGCGGGCTCCCGTTCTCGGGCGTGCGCGTGCGGGGCGCGTCCCTCGAGGAGGCGTTCCGGGTCCTCACCGCCGCACCCCGGAGCGACCGCCGCAGCGGCGAGCCCCACGAGGTCGGCTCATGAGTGGCGTGCGGGACCTGACCCTGCTGCACACGCGGTTCACCGTGCTGGAGACGGCGCGCGTGCCCATGGCCGTGATCGGCTCGATGGTCTTCCCCACCCTGGCGCTGCTCTTCTTCGTGGTCCCGATGCGCGAGGTCGCCGGCAACCACCTCTACGCCACCCAGGCGGTGGTGGGCATGAGCTTCTTCGCGGTGATGACCAACTGCCTGTTCAGCTTCGGTGTCGGGGTGGCCGAGGACCGGGAGAAGCCGTGGGACCCCTACCTGCGGACCCTGCCGGTCGGGCCCGGGCCACGCATCGCCGCCCGGCTGCTGAACGGGCTGATCTGGTCGCTGCTGTCCCTGGTGCCGCTGCTGGTCGTGGGTTGGCTGCTGACCGAGGCCGGGACGAGCGTGGGCCGGTTCCTGCTGTGCGCGCCGCTGCTCGCCGCCGGCGCGATGCCGTTCCTGTTCGGTGGCCTGGCGATGGGCTACTGCATGTCGGCCAAGGCCGCCCTGGCGGTGGCGCAGGTGCTCATGTTCGGCATGGCCTTCGGCGGCGGGCTGTTCCTGCCGCCGTCGATGTTCCCCGGCTGGCTCGACCTGCTGTCCCGGTTCCTGCCCTCACGGATCGGGCGCGACCTGCTGGAGTGGGGCGCGCTCGGAGGCTCGCTGCCGCTGGTGGAGGTGGCGGGGCTGGTGGCGTGGGCGGCGCTGACCCTCCTGCTCGCGGTGTGGGCCTACCGGCGTGACGAGGGCCGGCGGTTCCGCTGACCGCGCACTCCGACTGACCACCGCGTGCGGCGTGTCTCGGTGGCCGGGACGGCCGAAACGGCACCCACCGGGTCGTCGGCCGGGGCGGTACCATGATGTATCTTGACGTCAAGATAAATCCGCGAGACGAAGGAGCGGCCGGATGAGCGGCACGAGCAAGCAGGGCGTCAACAGCTTTGACGCGAGGGCCCGTCTGGAGGTCGGCGACACGTCCTACGACATCTACCGCCTCGACGCGGTCGAGGGCAGCAAGTCGCTGCCCTACAGCCTCAAGGTGCTGCTCGAGAACCTCGTGCGCAACGAGAACGGCACCACCATCACCGCCGACCAGATCCGCGCCCTCGCGCAGTGGGACGAGAAGGCCGACCCGAGCACCGAGATCCAGTACACGCCGGCCCGCGTGATCATGCAGGACTTCACCGGCGTGCCCTGCATCGTCGACCTGGCGACCATGCGCGAGGCCGTCGCCGACCTCGGCGGCAACCCCTCCTCGATCAACCCGCAGGCGCCGACGGAGCTCGTCATCGACCACTCGGTCATCGCCGACGTCTTCGGCCGCGCCGACGCGTTCGAGAAGAACGTCGACCTGGAGTACCAGCGCAACGGTGAGCG
>DASSKF010000113.1:0-15178 GCA_035690725.1 Segeticoccus sp. | reverse complement strand
CCGGGAAGCCGTGCGACGGTGGCGTCGGGAATCCCACGGCGGGTGGGGTCGGCGGTCACGGGCGCACCGGCTCCTCTCTGCTGAGACCGCGCTATATCAAACCCGCGGCCTGGAGGATTGGGGTCCCCCCCACAGTAGGCGGTTGTGAACACAGGCACAAAGTCGCGCGAAGGCCGCAGCGTCTGGTATTTGGGCGACTCAGCCCCGCAGTGCCGCGCGCAGCCTGTCCTCGTCCACCCGCCAGAAGTCGTGCTGCCGGCCGTCCACGAACGTGACCGGGATCTGCTCGGCATACTGCTGCGCGAGCTGCGGGTCGTCGAGGATGGACAGCTCCCGCCAGCCGACGCCGAGGTCGTCGGCCACCCGTCGCACCACCTCCCGCGCGTCGTCGCACAGGTGGCATCCGGGCTTGCCGACCAGGGTGACGCGGGTCCCTCCCACGCCACCGGACGGTTCGTTCACATGCACCCCCCGACGGTATGCCGGGCACGCACCTCCCGGCGAATCCGCCCGTCCGCGGGCGGCAGGCCAACGCCGCGCGGCCCGTAGGCTGGTGCTCGTGACGCAGCTCCTGCGCCGTCGGCGCCGTGACCGGGGCGGCCGCGACGAGCCCGAGGAGTCCGCGGCCGCGGAACCCGAGGGTGCCCGACGGGACCGGGTCGAGACGCCGCACGGGCCGGCCGGTGCCGCCGAGCTGGACACCACGACCGAGCGTGCCGACGCGGAGTCCCGGGAGCCTGTCGCCGCGTTCTTCGACCTGGACAACACCGTGCTGCGCGGTGCGAGCATCTTCTTCCTCGCCAAGGGTCTCTGGCAGCGTGACTTCTTCGGGGTGCGCGACATCGCGGAGATGGCCTGGAAGCGAGCCCACTTCTCCCTGCTGGGCGAGAACCTCAAGCACGTCGACGAGATCCGCGAGCAGGCGCTCGGCGTGGTCGCCGGGCACTCGGTGGCCGAGATCAACGCCGCCGGCGCGGACATCTACGACGAGCTGATGGCCGAGCGGCTATGGCCCGGCACGGTGGCCCTCGCCCGGCAGCACCTCGAGGCCGGTGAGCAGGTCTGGCTGGTCACCGCCAGCCCGGTCGAGCTCGCGCGGGTCATGGCCGAGCGGCTCGGGTTCTCCGGGGCGCTCGGGACGGTCGCCGAGCAGCGCGACGGGGTCTACACCGGCCAGCTGATCGGCGAGCTGCTGCACGGTGAGGAGAAGGCGCTCGCGGTGCGCGCCCTCGCCGAGGAGCACGGGCTCGACCTCGCCCGGTGCGCGGCCTACTCCGACTCGGCCAACGACATCCCGCTGCTCTCCCTCGTCGGTCACCCGTGCGCCGTGAACCCGGACGCGCGGCTGCGGGCCCACGCCCAGGCGCACGGGTGGCGGATCCGCGACTTCCGCACCGGCCGCAAGGTCGCCAAGCACGGGCTGCGGGCGCTCGGGGCGACCGCGCTCACCGGCGTGCTCGCCGCAGCGGGCACCCGCCGGCTCCGCCGCTGACCACTGTCGGCACGGTTGTTGCTGACGGTCCGCCGCAGCCACGGACCGCGAAGTCTCAGCAACAGTCAGCACGAAGCCACGGTTGTTGCTGACGGCCCGCCGCACCCACGGACCGCGAAGTCTCAGCAATTCCCCGGGAGCGGGAGGGGCCCCGCGTCAGAAGAAGACCGAGCGGCGCTGGAGCAGCAGCGAGTAGAGCGTCTGCTGGACGGTCTCGCGGACCTGGTCTGTGACGTCGAACACGAGCATCGGGTCGTCCGCCCCCTGTCGCCCGTGCACCGTCGTGTCCATCGGGGCCCCGAACTCGATGATCCACTTGCTGGGCAGCGGCACCAGGCCGAGCGGCCCGAGCCACGGGAACGTCGGCGTGACGGGGAAGTACGGGACCCCGAAGGACCGCGCGACACCGGACAGGTTCCCGAGGAGCGGGTAGATCTCCTCGGCGCCGACGATCGAGCAGGGCACGATCGGCACCTGCGAGCGCAGCGCCGCCGCGACGAACCCGCCCCGGCCGAAGCGCTGGAGCTTGTAGCGCTCGCTGAACGGCTTGCCGATCCCCTTGAACCCCTCCGGCCAGACCCCCACGAGGTGCCCCTCTCCCAGCAGACGCTCGGCGTCGGGGTTGCAGGCCAGGGTGGAGCCGCTCTTGCGGGCGATCTCCCCGACGACGGGACTGCTGAAGACCAGGTCGGCGGCCAGCATCCGCAGGAACCGGTGGTCGGGGTGCTCGTCGTGGACCGCGACCTGGGTCATCAGCGAGTCCAGCGCGATCGTCCCGGAGTGGTTGGCGACCACCAGGGCGCCGCCGGTGCGCGGAAGGTGCTCGATCCCCCGGACCTCCACCCGGAACCAGGCGCGGTACAACGGCCGCAGCAGCGGCAGGAAGACGTGCTCGGTCAGCTCCGGATCGAAGCCGAAGTCGTCGACCTCGTAGTCACCGGCGACCCGCCGGCGCAGGAAGGCCAGCGTCTCGGCGACCTGGCGCTCGGCGGCCTCGCCCTGCAGGCCCCGCGCGGCCGCTGCCCCGCGGAGCAGCTCCACGGCGGCGCCGACGAGGGCCTCGATGCCCGGGTCCTCGCTCACCGGCCGCCCCGTCCCGTGCCCACCGAGGCGACGAAGGCGTCCCGGGTGCTGTAGCGGGGCTCCAGGCCGAGGACGGCGCGCATCCGGGTCGTGTCGAGGGCACGCCCGTAGGACAGGAACTGCATCTGCTGCTGCGACAGGTCCAGCAGCCCGGTGTGGCGCACGAGCTGGCCGACGAGGCCGCCGGCGCCACGGGGCAGCGGCAGCGACGCGCGATGCGCGAGCCGCACCGCCTGCCGCACGGACAGCGCCCCGTCGCCGGCGACGTTGACCGTGTCGACCTCGGCACGCTGCGTGGCGAGCAGCAGGGCCGCGACCGCGTCGTCCTCGTGCACGAACTGGAGGCGGCCGTCATACCCCCAGGGCGTCGGCACGACGGGGAGCGAGAAGTAGTCGGCCAGGGCGGTGCGCATGCCCGGCCCGACGATGTTCGCGAAGCGCAGGACGGCGACGTCGACGTCCGGGCGGCGGCGGGCGAAGCCGCGCACGTAGCCCTCGACCTCCATCGAGTCCTTGCCGAAGCCGGCGCGTGGGGCGACGCGGGGGCCCATGTCCTCGGTGAACTTCGCCGGGTCGTGCGGGGAGGAGCCGTAGACGGCGGCCGACGACTTCACCACCATGCGCTGCACGCCCTCGGCCTTCTGGCAGGCCGCCAGCAGCTGCATGGTGCCGATGACGTTGATCTCCTTCTGCGAGGAGCGGCCTCCGGCGGCCACCGGCGTGGAGAGCATGTTCATGTGCACGACGGTGTCGACCTCGGCGCGCACGAGGATCTTGCCCACGACGGGGCTGCGGATGTCGGCGCGGACGAACTCGGCGTCGCCGATGTCGTGCGGCGGGGGGAACAGGTCGGCGCCGATGACCCGGTCGATCCCGGGATCGCGCGCGAGCGCGCGGGCGACGCAGCCACCGAGGTGCCGGGACACCCCGGTCAGGAAGACCACCTTCCCCATGCGCTCACCTCCTGCGGGCCGCTGTCCCGGCGATCCTCACGATCGCAGAAGACCCCCGTGCCGTCCTGCGGGGACCGACCGGGGGCCTGCCGTGCGCGCCGCGAGGGTGCGCGACGCGCTGGTCGGCTACTTCTTGTTGCGGCGCTGGTGGCGCGTCTTGCGCAGCAGCTTGCGGTGCTTCTTCTTGGCCATGCGCTTGCGGCGCTTCTTGATGACGGAGCCCATGCGAAACCTCGTGGTCGTTGGTGCGGGAGACTGCCGACGCGAGCCTCCCGGATGCGAGCACCCCGCCGAACATTCCGCGCCAGCGTACCGTCCGCCGTGCGCACGACCCAATCCCGGCCCGGGCACGGGCGGCCGCCGGCCACCCACCCGACGCCCGGGCACTCCCCCGGGAGCAGCCCGGATACTCCCGTGGGAGGTCGCGGGTGCCGCCCGGCCCTCGTTACCGTCGCCCCATGCGCAGCTGGGGCGGTCGCCGGTTCCGGCCCGTCCTCGTGCCGATCGCGGTCGTCGTCGGCGGGATCGAGGTCGGCGGCTCGTTCGGCTCGGCGCGCTTCCACGGTGAGCAGCTGACCTGGCCCGGGATCGTGCTCCTGCTCCTCGGGCCCCTGGCGATCGCGGTGCTGCACTCCTGGCGGTTCGTCCCGCTGGCCGTCTCGCTCGCGGGCACCATCGCCTACGTCGCGCTCGGCTTCCCCGTCGGCCCCGTGTTCCTGGGGCCCGTCGCGGCCCTGCTGCTGGAGGTCGTCCTGGCGCGCCGGGAGCGGTGGGAGGCCGCGCGCCGGGAGCGCGCCCACGCCCGGGACCGGGCGGACCAGGAGCAGCGCATGCAGATCGCTCGCGACCTGCACGACCTCATCGGACACAGCCTCAGCGTCATCAACGTCCAGGCCGGCGTCGCGCTGCACCTGCTCGACCAGCACCCGGAGAACGCCCGCCCCGCGCTGACCACCATCAAGTCCGTCAGCGGCGAGGCGCTGGGCGAGGTCCGCTCGGTCCTCGACGCGCTCCGCGACCCACAGGCCGCCGACCGCACCCCGGCGCCCCGCCTCACCGGCGTGCCCGCCCTCGTCGAGCAGACCTCCGGCGACCCGGTCGAGTGGACGCTCGACGTGAGTGGCACCCGGGAGGCGGTGCCCGCCACCGTGGACAGCGCGGCATACCGGGTGGTGCAGGAGGCGATGACCAACGTGCGCCGGCACGCCGGTGCGCGGCACGGCCGGGTCGAGGTCCGGTATGCCGGCCCTCAGGTGACTGTGCAGGTCACCGACGACGGGCGCGGGCTGGGCACACCCAGCGGCGAGGTGGCCGACGGGACCGGGCTCGCGGGCATGCGGGCCCGGGTCGAGGCCCTCGGCGGCACCTTCGACGTGCAGGACCGGACCCCGCACGGCGTCCGGGTCAACGCGCGGATCCCTTGGCAGGCAACGGATTCCCCTGATGAGTGAGCTGATCCGTGTCGTCCTCGCCGATGACCAGGCCCTGCTGCGGGCCGGTTTCCGGGCGCTGCTGGACGCCGACCCGGGCATCGAGGTGGCCGGGGAGGCCTCCGACGGTGAGGAGGCGCTCGCCGTGGTGCGCGAGCAGGTGCCGGACGTGGTGCTCATGGACATCCGGATGCCGGGCACGGACGGCCTCGCCGCCACCCGGCAGATCTGCGCGGACCCGGTGCTGGCCGACGTGCGGGTCGTCATCCTGACGACCTTCGAGCTGGACGAGTACGTCTTCGAGGCGCTGCGGGTCGGGGCGAGCGGATTCCTGGTCAAGGACACCGAGCCGACCGACCTGCTCGCCGCGATCCGCTCGGTGACCGCCGGCGACGCGGCGCTGTCGCCCGGCGTGACCCGGCGGCTCATCGACCACGTGAGCAGCCGCGGTGACCGGCGCCCGGACCCGGCCCGGCTGCGGCGCCTGGAGGAGCTGACGCCGCGCGAGCGGGAGGTGGTGGCCCTGGTCGGTGAGGGGCTGACCAACGAGGAGATCGCCGAGCGGCTGTTCCTGTCCCCGACCACCGCCAAGACCCACGTGAGCCGCGCCATGGTCAAGGTGGGCGCCCGGGACCGCGCCCAGCTCGTGGTCCTCGCCTACGAGGGCGGGCTCATCCGACCGGGCTGGCTGTGAGCGCTCCGGACTACTCCGGAGGCGGCAGCGCGGGAGCCGCCACCGGGACGACGACGCAGTAGGCCTCCGGGACGAATCGTGGTGGCTGTCGGCGCCGGATGACGTCGCCGCACACCGATCCGACCGCGAAGGAAGTCCTCATGCTCACGCTCGCCACGACCTGGCACGACGACGGGTTCCACTGGTGGTTCCCGCTCATCCCACTGGCTTGGTTCCTGCTGTTCGTCCTCTTCTTCGGGTTCGTCGCCCGGCGCCTGTGGCGGCGCGGTGGTCCCGGCCACTCCGGCGACTCCGGGCAGTCCGCCGAGAGCGTGCTCGGGCGGCGATACGCCGAGGGTGACATCGACGAGCAGGAGTACCGCCGACGGCTGGAGGTGCTCCGCGACACGAGGAGGACGTAGGGCCCGGCGCCGTCAGGCCGTCGTCGTCAGGCGGTATTGATTCGCCTGACTCCTCGGCACTCCGGGCCTCGCTGCGCTCGCTTCCTCACGCTGTCGTCGTCAGGCGGAGGAGGTGTACGACTTGCGCAGGTAGTCGTGCACCGCGTCCTCCGGGACGCGGAAGGAGCGACCGACCCGCACGGCCGGCAGCTCCCCGTTGTGCACCAGCCGGTAGACCGTCATCTTCGACACGCGCATCATCGAGGCGACCTCGGCGACGGTCATGAAGTTGACCTCGCCGAGCTGGCGCTCGTCTGCCATGGGACACCTCGATCGTCCTGGTCGGCTGGACAGCACGGCGAATCGACCGGCTGCCGTCCCGACTGCCTCAGGGTCACGATAGAGGCAGATGGGGCGGTTGGGAAAGTTATGAGTCGACAAATCCCAGCCAAGTCCAGCCGACACGCCGCCACCGGTCAGTGACTTCACCCGCATGGGGGCGCAGGCTCCTCAGTCGAAGAACACGTCGAGCCCGTGTGACGGGAAGACCGCCTCGCGGGTGGCCATGACGGCGTGGTCCACTGCGTCCTCGGGGTTGTAGCCCACCTCCCAGGAGCGCCACCACATCCGGCCGCCCTCGGCCACGCCGTCGCCCATCCTCCGCGGCGCGTGGCGGCCGTACAGCTCCAGCACGTGCTGCCGCCACGACTCCGGCACGTCGGAGTCGAGGGGAACCGGCCGGTGCGCCGCGATCGCCGCCAGGTGGCTCCACGCCCTTGGGACGACGTCGACGATCTCGTAGCCCCCGCCGCCGAGGGCCACCCAGCGTCCGTCACAGACCTCGTGGGCGAGGTGGTGCAGGCTCTCGTAGGAGGTGCGCTGCGCGTCCACGGACAGCGCGAGGTGGGCCAGTGGGTCCGAGTAGTGCGAGTCGCAGCCCTGCTGCGTGACGAGGACGTCGGGGGCGAAGGCCCGCACGAGCGCCGGCACGACGGCGTGGAAGGCCCGCAGCCAGGCGGCGTCGCCGGTGCCCGGGGGCAGGGCCACGTTCGCGGCCGACCCGCGCGCGTCCGGACCGCCGCAGTCACCGGGGAAGCCGGTGCCCGGGAAGAGCAGCCGTCCGCTCTCGTGCAGCGAGATGGTGAGGACGCGCGGGTCGTTCCAGAAGACGCGCTCCACCCCGTCGCCGTGGTGGACGTCGACGTCCACGTAGGCAACCCGCTCGGCCCCGTGGTCGAGCAGCCAGCGGATGCCCACCGCGGCGTCGTTGTAGATGCAGAACCCGGCGGCATGGTCGGCCATCGCGTGGTGCAGCCCACCGCAGAAGTTCACGCCGTGCTCGGCGCTGCCCTCCCAGACCGCCTGCGCCACGTCGACGGTGCCGCCGACGATCCGCGCGGTCACGTCGTGCATGCCGGGGAAGGCCGGATCGTCCTCGGTGCCCAGCCCCCGTGCCGGGTCGGCGCGCTCGGGCTCCTCCGAGGCCGCGCGGACGGCGGCGACGTATGCCGGGTCGTGGACCGTCTCGAGGAGGCTGTCGGAGGCCGGCTCCGGGGCCACCACCTCCACCCCGGGGGTCCCGAAGACCCCGAGGTCGCGGCACAGCCGCGCGGTCAGGTCGAGGCGCACCGGGCTCATCGGGTGGCCCTCGCCGAAGTCGTACTCCGTGAAACGCTCGTCCCAGATGACACGCGCCTGAGTGGCCATGCCGGCACGCTACACACCGACGCCGCTCCGCGTACGCGAGGATGAGGAGCGCCCGCCCGGCGCCGCCACGCCGGCACGACGCACGACCACGAACGGGAGACCCGATGCCCAAGAACCGGCTCTTCGACGAGGACACCCTGGTGATCGGGCTGGGGCGCTTCGGCGCCGCGGCCGCCATGGAGATGCAGCAGCTGGGCTACCGGGTGACCGCCGTGGAGCGGGACGCGGACCGGGCCGAGCGCTACAACGGCAAGCTCGCCAAGGTCGTGCCCCTCGACGCCGGCGACCCGGAGTCGCTGCAGCAGCTGCGGATGCAGAGCTTCCGGGTCGCGGTGGTGGCGGTCGGCAGCTCGATCGAGTCCTCCCTGCTCGCCGCCGGCAACCTCGTCGACGCGGAGGTGTCCTCGATCTGGGCCAAGGCCGTCAGCGCCGAGCACGGCCGGATCCTCACCCGCATCGGGGTCCACCACGTCGTCTTCCCCGAGGGTGACTCCGGCCGGCGGGTCGCCCACCTGGTCAACGAGCGGCTGAAGGACTACATCGAGTTCGACGACGGCTACGCCATCGCGAAGATGACGCCGCCGAGCGAGATGGTGGGCTTCACCCTGGGCCAGAGCCAGATCCGCAGCAAGTACGGCGTCACCGTCGTGGGGGTCAAGGCGCCCGGTGAGGGTTTCACCTATGCCGTGCCGGACACCAAGGTCGGTGCCCACCACACGCTCATCGTCAGCGGTCCGCGTGAGCTGATCGGGCGGCTGGCCGCCCGCCCCTGAACCGCCGGCCGACCCCGGAGGTGAGTGCCGGAGGTGAGCGCAGGAGGTGAGCGCAGGAGGTGAGCGCAGGAGGTCAGTGCATCAGGGAGCTGGGCACGGACCCCGGGTCGCTGCCGAGCGGGAGGACCATGGCCATCTCCTCCTCGCCGTCCTCGCTGCCGCCGACCCGCATCGGGCGGCGCCGGTCGGTGGGGCGGAAGCCGAAGCTGCTGGCGAAGGCCACGCCCCGGCCGTTGTCGGTGCCGACCCAGTAGACGAGGTGGGTCCGGTCGTCGTCGCGCGCCTGGGAGGCGCCGGCCTCGACGAGGCGCCAGGCCACCCCGGTGCCGCGGGCCTCCGGCCGGACCCAGAGGCCGAACAGCTCGCCGACCTCCTCGTTCTTGCGGGACCGGCCCACCGACACCACACCGGTGGGGGTGCCGTCGACCTCGGCGAGCAGCCGACGGGACCGGCGCATGCGTGCGCGCCAGAACTCCTCGTCATACCCCTGCTCGTCGTCGTAGTTGGCGACGAAGGCCTCGGGAGACTCCTGCAGTGCGTCCAGTCGGACCCGGCGGTACTCGGCCCAATCCTCTTCCCCCAGGGGGCGCACGCTGATCTCACTCATGCCCCCACCATTCCATGCCCGGCCCGCCCGTCGCGATTCACCCCGGTAAAGAGTGAGTATCACCACCACCGAACGGGCCACACCGGGGCTCCGCCCCCGGGAACCCCCGAACGACCCACGCGGTCAGCGCAGCTCGCGGGCCATCTGGTCCTCCCAGGCGTCGTCCCGGCCCGGTACCAGCTGGCGGCGCCCGGTGTCGGCGAAACCACAGCGTTCGTAGAAGCGCCGCGCCCGGTCGTTGCCCTCCACCACGTCGAGCAGGACCCGCCGGTGCCCGAGGTCCGCCGCCCGGGCGCACACCGCCTCGACCAGCCGGTCACCCGCGTCGCTCCCCCGCGTCTCCGGCGCCACCCACATGCCGATGAGGTTGGCCTCCTCCTCGTTCAGGACGAGGCCGGCGGCCCCGACCGGCTGCCCGTCCACCTCGGCCAGGTGCTGGTCGCACGCCGTCAGCACCTCCCGCCACGCGCCCTCGTCCCGGTGCACCGCCTGCTCGTAGCGGGACGCGAAGGCGTCCGGGGAGTCCTGCAGCATCCGCAGGCGCACCTCGCGGTAGACCTGCCAGTCGTCGGGCTCGAGCAGCCGGACCCGCACGTCGCCCATCAGGCGCTCAGAGGCCGGACGCGAGCTCGTGCGAGCGCCGCGCGGCCGCCTCCATGGCCGTGACGAACGCCGCCCGCACCTTGTGGTCGTCGAGCTGCCGCAGCGCGGCCATGGTCGTGCCGCCGGGACTGGAGACCTGCTCGCGCAGCACCGTCGGGTGCTGCCCCGTCTCCTTGAGCATGGTCGCCGAGCCGTAGAGCGTCTGGACCACGAGCTCGGTGGCGGTCGAGCGGGGCATGCCGAGCAGGACGCCCGCCTCGATCATGGCCTCCACGACATAGAAGATGTATGCCGGTCCGCTGCCGCTGATCGCGGTGACCGCGTCCAGGTGCCGCTCCGCCAGGCGCACGACCTTGCCGCACGAGCGCAGCAGCTCCTCGGCCTCGGCCAGGTGGTCGTCACCGCAGTGCCGCCCGGGGCTGACCGCCGCCATCCCCTGGTCGACGAGCGCCGGGGTGTTGGGCATGACCCGCACCACCGGCGTCCCGTCGGGCAGCCGCTGCTCCAGGAAGCCGGTGGTGATGCCGGCGGCCAGGCTGACCACGAGGTTGCCCGGCGCGAGGTGGGGGGCGACCTCCTCCAGCAGGCCGGACATGTCCTGCGGCTTGACCACGAGCACGAGGGTGTCGGCCGCGCGGGCCGCCTCCGCGTTGCCCACGACGCGGACCGAGTGCTCCGCCGCGAGCGCCGCGGCCCGGTCCGGGTCGCGCTCGGTGATGATGAGGTCGTCGGCGGAGCGACCGGCACGGAGCAGTCCCGACAGGAGGGTCGAGCCCATCACGCCGGCACCGAAGATCGCGAGTGTCGTCACGGCCGGGTCACCCCTTGCTGGTCAGGGAGCGCAGGAACACCATGAGGTTGGCCGGCTTCTCGGCCATGCGGCGCATCAGGTAGCCGTACCACTCCTCCCCGTACGGCAGGTAGACCCGCATCCGGTCGCCGCGCTCGGCGATGCGGCGCTGCTCGTCCGGGCGGATCCCGTAGAGCATCTGGTACTCGAAGGAGTCCGGCTCCCGCCGCGTCCGCACGGCCAGCGCACGGGCGATCTCGACCAGTCGCGGGTCGTGGGTGGCGACCATCGGGTAGCCGTCCCCCTCCATGAGGATCCGCAGGCAGCGCACGTAGGACCGGTCCACCTCCGAGCGTCGCTGGAAGGCCACCGACTCCGGCTCGCGGTAGGCGCCCTTGCACAGCCGCACCCGGCTCCCCTCGTCGGCCAGGGCCCGGCAGTCCGACTCGGTGCGGTAGAGGTAGGCCTGCAGCACCGCACCCACCCACGGGAAGTCCTGGCGCAGCTCGCGCAGGGCCGTCAGCGTCGCGTCGGTGCTGGCGTGGTCCTCCGCGTCGAGGGTCACCGTGGTGCCGGCGTTGGCCGCCGCCTGGCAGATCTCCCGGGCGTGCTCGAGGGCCACCTTGTGCCCCTCCCCCGGCAGCGCCCCGCCGATCGCGCTGACCTTGACGCTCAGCTCGACCCGTCCCCCGCGGGCCAGCCCCTGCCCGGACAGCGCGTGGAGAATGGCCAGGTAGGCGTCCCGGGTCCGTTGCGCCTGCGCGAGGTCGACGGTGTCCTCACCGAGGTAGTCGACCGTGCCGAGCCGGCCGGTGTCGACGAGCTCGCGGGCGGAGCCCACCGCCTCCTCGGGCCCGGAGCCGGCGACGTAGCGACGGACCAGGGACCGGCTCACGGGCGCCTTCTCCACGAGGTCGCGCACGGTGCCGCTCGCGGCGAGCTGGAGCAGTCCCTGGCGCAGCACGCCACTGGCATCGATCACGGGTCGTCCTCCATGGGGGGTCCGGCGCTGGTGCGCGCTCCACGGTATCCCTCACGGTCACCGCACCCGCACGGCCTCCGTCCGGTATGCCGTGCCCCTCCCGCTCGTCAGCGGGTGCGCCGGCGCAGCGTGGTCGAACCGAGCACCAGTGCGGCCACGAGGAAGGCGGCGACGATGGCCAGGTTGCGGCCCACGTCGCCGCCCGGCTCGGCCTGACCGGTCACCGCCACCATGGCGTCGACCGCGTAGGACAGCGGCAGCACGTCGGAGACCCAGTGCAGGACGTCGGGCAGGTCCTCGCGCGGGACGAGCAGGCCGCACAGCAGGAACTGCGGCAGGACGAAGGCGGGCATGAACTGCACCGCCTGGAACTCGGTGCGGGCGAAGGCGCTGGCGAACAGCCCGATGGCGGTGCCGAGCACCGCGTCGACGACCGCCACGCCGACGAGCATCCAGACCGGCCCCTGCACCTCCAGGCCGCAGACCCAGATGGCGAAACCGGTGGCGACCAGGGCCTGCACGACGGCGAGGGCGCCGAACGCCACGGCGTAGCCGGTGAGGAAGTCGCCCCGGCCGAGTGGCGTGGACAGCAGCCGCTCGAGGGTGCCCGACGAGCGCTCGCGGAGGGTGGCCACGCTCGTGACGACGAACATCACCACGAACGGGAAGATCCCGAGCAGCGGCCCGCCGATGCGGTCGAAGACGGGGCTGTCGCCGTAGACCCAGGCCAGCAGCCCGATGAGCACGCAGGGCACGACCACCAGCAGGCCGATGGTGCGCGGGTCGGCGCGGACCTGCCGCAGCACGCGGGCGGCCGTGGCGAGGGTCAGCCGCGGGCTCACCGGGACACCTCCACGCCGCGCTCGTCGGACGCGTCGCGCCCGGCCCGCTCGATCAGCGTGAGGAAGGCCGACTCGGCGTCGCCGGCCCCGGTTCGGCGGAGCAGTCCGTCGAGGGTGTCGTCGGCGAGCACCTCGCCCTCACGCAGCAGCAGGAGCCGATCGCACCGGGTCGCCTCGTCCATCACGTGGCTGGAGACCAGCAGCGTCGTGCCCTGCTCCGCGAGGCGGTGGAACAGCGACCACAGGTCCCGGCGCAGGACCGGGTCGAGGCCCACGGTCGGCTCGTCGAGCACGAGCAGGTCGGGGGAGCCGACGAGCGCCGCGGCCAGCGACACCCGGGACCGCTGGCCCCCGGACAGCCGCCCGACCCGCTGCTCGGCCCGCCCGGCCAGGTCGACCGCCTCCAGCGTCTCGTCCACCGCGCCTGCGGGCGCACCGACGACCGTGGCGAAGTAGGCGACGTTGGCACGGACGCTGAGGTCGTCATACACGCTCGGCGCCTGGGTCACGTAGCCGACGCGGGAGCGCAGCCGGGTCGACCCCGCCGGCTCGCCCAGGACCGTCACGGTGCCCCCGGCCACCACCTGGACGCCGACGACCGAGCGCAGGAGGGTGGTCTTGCCGCTGCCGCTGGGACCGAGCAGGCCGACGACCTGCCCGCGCGGGACGTCCAGGGACACGTCGGACACGACCACGTGGTCGCCGCGGACCACGCGCAGGTCCCGGCACGCGACCGCCGCTTCATTCATCACGCGATGAAATGTACTCCTCACCCGCCTCGGCGACAATCCCCTCCCGCAGGTCGTCGGCGGTCAGGTACCGCTGGATGGTCGGGGCGATCGAGGCGACGAGGCGCTCCACCGGCAGGTCGGCCACGGGCGGGACCCGCACGACGTAGCGCAGCATCGCCAGGCCGATGAGCTGGCCGGCGGCGAGGCCGGCCCGCTCCCGCGCGTCCGGCGTGCCGACCGCCTCCGCGACCCGGCCGACGATCTCGCGGCCGACGAACTCGCGCAGCATCCGCCCCGCGTCGTCGTCGGACATGGCCGAGCGGATCAGGGCGAGGAAGCGGACCCGCGTCTCCGGGGCCTCCCAGATGGCGAAGAAGCCCGCGGCGAGGCGCTCCCCCAGCTGCTCGCGCGGGCCGGCGACCATCTCGCCGATCCGCTCGCCGGGGTCGACCGGGAGCCGCATCGCCTCGACGAAGAGCGCCCGCTTGCCCGCGAAGTAGTGGTGGACCAGCGCAGGGTCGACTCCCGCATCGCGGGCGATGCCCCGCAGCGAGGCGCTCTGGTAGCCCGCTGACGCGAAGGCCCGCGAGGCGGCGCGCAGGATCTCCGCGCGGGTGTCCGTGCCCGCCGGGCGCCGGCCGCGAGGGCTCACTGCTGCACCGTCGCGAGGTGCAGTCGCGCGAAGGCGAGCGCCTCGGCGAGCGCCAGCTCCCGCTGGTCCGGGTCGAGGCGGCGGGTGGTGACCTCGACCACGACCGCGCCGGAGAAGCCTTCCCGCGCAAGACGTTCCAGCATCGGTCCGCAGGGTTGCGCGCCGTGGCCCGGCACGAGGTGCTCGTCCTTGCTCGACCCGAGCCCGTCGGCGAGGTGCAGGTGCGCGAGCCGGCCGCCGAGGTCGTCGGCCAGCGCCATCGCGTCCGAGCCCGATGTCGCCGTGTGCGACAGGTCCAGGGTGACGTGGCGGTAGTCCAGCCCCGCCGGGTTCCAGTGCGGCAGGTACGCCTGCATCTCCCGGCCGCCCGCGCGCCAGGGGAACATGTTCTCGACCGCCAGCCGGATCCCGGTGCGCTCCTCCCGCTCGCGGACCCCGTCCACGAACTCGGCCGCGTAGTCGCGCTGCCAGCGGAACGGCGGGTGCAGCACCACCGTGCCGGCGCCGAGGTCCTGGGCGAGCTCGATCGACCGGTCCACCTTGTGCCACGGCTCCGGTCCCCAGACCCGCTGGGTGAGCAGGAGCGTCGGCGCGTGGACGGACACCACGGGGACCTCGTGCAGCTCGGCGAGCCCGCGCAGCACGCCCGCCTCCTGGGTGCCGGGCTCGGTCCACACCATCACCTCGACCCCGTCGTAGCCGAGGCGGTCGGCCAGGTCGAAGGCGGCCGCGCAGGGCTCCGGGTAGCAGGAGGCCGTCGAGAGCACGACCTGGGCGGCGGGGACGCGGATCGGGCTCATCGGCCGATCCCGCTGCGTCCCATGGACCGAAGGCTATCCAGCGTGGCGCAGGCGGCGGCGCCCGCCGGGGTGAGCGGACGGCACACCTCCCGGGTGCACGCCTACGCTGGGACGGTGCCCGAGATGTTCTCCGACGGTCCCCGCACCTGGGTCGAGTTCACCGACCCCGACGACGAGGACCAGCGCTTCCGCTGTGACCTGACCTGGCTCACCTCCTCCTGGACCTGCATCTTCGGGGCCGGCTGCCAGGGCATCTACGCCGACCGGCCCGACGACGGCTGCTGCACCCTCGGCGCCCACTTCTCCGACGAGGACGACCACCAGCGGGTCGCCGCCGTCGTCGAGGATCTCGGCGAGGACGAGTGGCAGTACCACTCGGTGGGCCACGCGCAGGGCTGGACCGAGGTCGAGGACGACGAGCTCAAGACGCGGGTCGTCGACGGCGCGTGCATCTTCCTCAACCGGCCCGGCTTTCCGGCCGGCTCGGGCTGCGCGCTGCACCAGCACGCGCTGCTCGAGGGGCTCGAGCCGCACACCCAGAAGCCGGACGTCTGCTGGCAGCTGCCCATCCGGCGCACCTACCGCACCGTCGAGCTGCCGGACGAGACGTCCTACCTCGAGGTCACCATCGGCGAGTACGAGCGCAGCGGCTGGGGACC
>DASSKF010000112.1:0-8258 GCA_035690725.1 Segeticoccus sp. | reverse complement strand
CGGCCGAGGCGGCACCCGGCGGGCGGGGCCGCTTCTGGTGGACTCGGACCTCCCACTCGGCGGAATCGGCGAGCGCAGCTGCGACGTCGTCCACGCGCACGTAGGCGTCCGGGTCGAACGGTCGGCTGTGGCCCGCCTCGTCGGCCGCGCTGTGCATGGCTTCGAGGTCGTGGCTGACCACGAGGAGGGTGCCTCCCGGTGCGACCGCGGCGAGGAGGTTGGCGACACCTCGGCCGTCCGCGGTGCGGGGGATGGACGCGTACTGTGCTGACACGAGGTCGAATCCCCCCGTCCCGTAGGCATTGAGGACGTTCGCGTCGGCCCGGTGGCACTCGACGCGCAGCCCGCGGCGATCGGCCTCGGCGGCGACTCGGTCCAGGGCGCGCTGGGAGATGTCGCTGGCGGTCACGGTCCAGCCCCGTTCGGCCAGCCAGATCGCGTCGCCGCCCTCGCCGGCTCCCACGTCGAGTGCGCGGCCCGGCGCCAGGCCCTCGACCTCGTCGACGAGAGTGCCGTTGGGGTTGCCGCTCCACATCCGCTCACCGGTGTAGCGGTGGTCCCAGTCGACCTGGTTGCCCGAGGGCCGGGCAGCGGCACGCACGTCCTCGTCGGCGAGGTCGAAGCTGACCATGCCTCCGACGCGGCTGCCCTGGGCCGCTGCCTGGGCCACCTGCTGGCTGGGGTCGGTGACGTTGCCGGCGGCGAAGAGTCCCGGGGTTGCGGTGGCCCCGGTTGCGTCGGTTTCCACGACGTCCCCGAGCCCGCTCGGGTGCGCCGCCGTCCGGAGGTCGAGCGCCGCGAACGGTTCGGCGCGCGCCCGGAACCGTGGGCCGACCACCACGGCGTCGGCGTCGATGCGCTCACCGGTGCACAGCGCCACTGCCGCCACGCGGCCGTCCGGGCCGGTGACGATGCTGCTCACCGGGCCGGACCTGATGTCGACACCGGCCCTGCGGAGCGCGTCGAGAGACGCGTCGTCCACGTCGGTCGGGTCGTGCAGCACGATGGTGAGCCGGTCGGTGAGCTGGCGGAACAGTCCGGCGGGGTGCAGCCCCATCGGGTGGGTGACGACCATGACGACACGTCGATCCCGGACCTCGTAGCCGTGGCAGAACGGGCAGTGGATGACGTCGCGTCCCCAGTGCGCGGCCAGTCCGTCGAGGTCCGGGAGGACGTCGACCAGGCCGGTGGCGGCAATGACGCGACGCGCGACGATGACATTGCCGTCCGTGAGCTCGACGCGGAAGTGGCCGTCCTCGTCCCGAGTCACCCGGCTCACGCGTCCGGCGAGGACCTCGCCGCCGTAGCTGCGGACCTCCTCGCGACCGGGGCTGGTCAGCTCCGACGGTGCGGCTCCGTCCCGACCGAGGTAGCCGTGCATGTGCGCGGCCGGGGCGTTGCGGGGCTCGCCGGCGTCGATCACGATCACCGACCGGCGCTGACGGCCGAGCTGGAGTGCGGCCGCGAGCCCGGCGGCGGAACCGCCGACCACGGCGACGTCGCAGTGCCGCTCGACGGCGGGGAAGGGGGAATCTGTCATGACGGGGAGGCTACCGGCCGTTCGCGGAATGTGCGAGACTCCTTGCAGTATTCGCAAACCTTGGAGGGACGTCATGGCGGAGGTCGACGGCATCGAACAGGTGGTCCGAACGCGACTGCGCAGTCTGCGAACCACGCTCGGCCTGTCCCTGGACGAGCTCGCCTCCCGCACCAACCTGAGCCCGTCCACGATCAGCCGCGTCGAGACCGGCAAGCGGGCGATCAGCCTCGACGTCCTGCTGCCCCTTGCCAGTGCCCTGCAGGTCGACCTCGATGCGCTGCTCACCGTGCGCAGCGACGAGGACGTGGTCATCCGACCGGTCGCGGACGAGTCCGGCGGACGGACGACCTGGGTCCTGAGCCGACCGACCGGCAGCACGACCGCGGTCAAGATGCGCCTCGAACCGACCCGTACGCCGGTGCAGCAGAAGGTGCACACCGGTCACGACTGGTTCTTCGTCCTCACCGGACGGGTGCGCCTGTCCCTCGGCGAACGCGACATCGTCGTCGAGGCCGGGGAGGCCGCCGAGTTCACCACCATGACGCCCCACGCCTTCGCCGCCGTCGACCGTCCTGCCGAGCTCATCATGATCTTCGACCGGGACGGCCACCACGCCCACGTCCACCGGGAAGCGTGACGGCGCAGGCCGGCATGGCGGCCGCGTCGGATCAATCCTCCGGCAGGGCTGCGAAGGTGTTCTTCGTGTCCCGATACCAGCCCAGGGACCGCTTCGGATGGCGCCACCGGGCCTTCATCGCGTCCCGGGCCGGCTGGTGGGCGGCATCGCCGGCCTTCTCCGCCTCCTTCAGGTGGCGATCCTGGGCGTTGATCACGTCATCGGCGCTCTCGCCGTGGTGGGCCAGGTCGCAGGGTCCGCCCAGCTGGCGGCAGGTCATGGTCTTCATCGTGTTCCTCTCACGTACGGGGGAGTCGTCAGGGCTGGAGCAGCGCTCCGGTCGCGTCCAGGACGCTCACGCCAGTGGGGTCGACCAGCTTGCGCCGGGCGACCGCACCTGCCTCATCCGAGGACTGGTAGCGCAGCGCGGGGGACGGCTCTGCCGCGATCCTGCAGATGACGCCGGCGACGGACTCCGGCGACTGGCCGCCGGACCCCATGGCCGAGATCCTGGTGTTGAGCCGGTCGATGAGCTCCTTGTAGGGGTCGTCGGCCGGGACATTGTCGATGTTGCCGCCGACATTCGTGAAGAAGGCCGTGCGCACCGGACCCGGCTCGAGCACCGAGACGTGGACACCGAACTCGCGCATGACCGCGGCGAGGCTCTCCATCAGGCCCTCGACCGCGAACTTCGCGGCGTTGTAGGCGTCGCTGAACGGCAGGGCCACCACGCCGTTCAGACTCGTGACCGTGATGATGCGGCCGTCCCTCGCGGACCGCATGCCCGGCAACACCGCCTTGGTGACACGTGCGACCCCGAGGAAGTTCAGCTCCATCGACCGCGCCAGCTCCTGCACGCTGAGCTGCTCCAGCGTTCCCCGATACCCAGCTCCGGCGTTGTTCACCAACAGGCCGACCCGGCCCCAGTCCCGGAGGATGGAGCCCAGGCACGCGTCGACCGATTCGTCGCTGGTGACATCGAGGGCCCGAAGCTCCACGGCGGGTAGTTGGTCGGCGACCTCGCGCAGCGCAGCTGCGGCCTCCGGGCGCCGAGCCGTGGCGACGACGTGCCACCCGGCCGCTGCCAGCGCCCGGGTGGTGGCCAATCCGATTCCGCTGCTGGCGCCAGTGACCACCGCGACCGAAGACATACTGGTCCTCTCTTCGTAGCTGTCGGGGTGGGCCGATCGGAAGCCGCGCCGCCGGCACACACGCACCTCTGGGGAGCGTCGCAGATCCGCTGGCTCGGTGGGTGTCCGTTACGGGAACTCGTCGCGTCGGGCCCTCACTCAGCTCTTCGGAGCCGACCCGACGCCGTGGTCTGGAGCACCGACATCGCCCACCTCGACCCCGACGCGGCACTCGACGTCGTGGCCTGGACTGCCGAGACCCCGGTCATCCCTTGCCCTGGACGACGGTGAGCACACGGAACCTGGTGCGCAGCCGATGCTTCGGCCAGTCCAGCCGCGGGTCTGACGCGCGCCGGTGACGGGCGGCCTCGAGCCGCAGCTCGGTCATCCGGTGGTCGGCGAGCTGTCCGGCGACGAAGGGGTGGAGGTTCATGGCGGGTGTCCTTTCACGGAAGTGGGTTGGGGAGAGGGAAGGGTCAGGAGACGTGGGCCCGGCTGGCCAGCTGGGCGGCGAGGCGCTCGGCATCCCGCTGGACGAAGCCGAGCAGGGCCGAGCCGCGGCTTCGCTGCCACGGCAGGCCGAGGAACCACAGGCCCGGCACCGTGCAGCTGCGGCCCCCCTCGTGCAGGGGCGCGCCGTCACGGTCGGTGGCGGGGGCCTCGATCCACGAGTAGTCGGGCCGGAAGCCGGTGGCCCACACCACGCCGTCCACCGGCGCGCTCGAGCCGTCGGCGAAGCGGGCGGCCTTGCCGTCCGCGCCGACCAGCCGGGGGCGGAGGTCCACACCGGCGCGGCGCAGCGTGCGACGGCTGGTGCCGATGACCACGTCGCCCCTGGCCCGGACCCGCCGGGCGAGCCGCGAGTCGGGGCCCTTGTCCATCAGGCCCAGCCGGGCGAGCCACCAGAACAGGTCGTGCCCGGCCAGCCGCTGGGGCAGGCTCGGCGGGGTGGCGCCGTTGGACAGGACGACGTCGTGCGTCGCGGCGAGCTCGCGGGCGATCTGCAGGCCCGAGTTGCCGCCCCCGACGACGAGGACCCGTCCGGTGGGCAGGTCCGACGGGCGCCGGTAGCCGGCGCTGTGCAGCTGAGGTATGCCGTCGAAGCCGGCTGACAGCGCGGGCACCCGGGGCTGCTGGAACGGGCCGGTCGCCACGACCACCTGCCGCGCGTGCAACGCGCCCTGGGTGGTGTGGGCGGCGAACCCGTCCGGGTGCGGCGCCAACCGGACCACCCGGGTGCCGGTGAGGACCGGGAGCGCGTGCTGCTCGGCATACGAGGCGAGGAAGTCCGCGACCTGGTCCTTGCCGGGGTAGGTGTCCGCCGGGGCCGGGAAGGGCGTCCCGGGGAGCCCGTCGTACTGGGCGGGGCTGAAGAGGGTGAGCGAGTCCCAGCGGCTGCGCCAGACGTGACCCACCTCGGGGGCGGAGTCGACGACGAGGTGGCGCAGGTGCCGGCGGGAGAGGTGCCACGCCAAGGCCAGGCCGGCCTGACCGGCGCCGATGACGAGGACGTCGAGCGGGACGTGGCGGCCGGTGTCGGCGACCGCGGCCGTGGCGGTTGTCGTGGTGTCCATGGCGAGGACGCTATGAACGAGCGGGCAGGGGTGGCGCCGGTGAAATTGCCAGGATCCGCGGTGGCGCGGCCCGGGTCAGGTGAGGGCCAGCTGGGCCAGCTCGGTGCGGGAGGTGACCCCGGTCTTGGCGAACACGTTGCGCAGGTGGAAGTCGACCGTGCGCGGGCTGACGAACAGCTGCGCGGCCACGTCCCGGTTGGACAGGCCGGAGGCGACGAACGTGGCCACCTGCCGCTCCTGCGGAGTCAGCTCGGTGACGGTGCCGCCGGCCTCGCGCCTGCGGGCGGTCTCCCCGGAGGCTCGCAGGTCCTGGCGCGCCCGCCCGGCGAACGGGGCGGCGCCGACGTCCTCGAAGCTGTGGAGGGCTGCGCGCAGGTGCTCCCGAGCGGCGACCCGCTGCCGACGTCGCCGGAGGAACTCGCCGTAGGCGAGCCGGGTCCGCGCCGCCTCGAGCGGACGGCCGCTGTCGGCGTGGTGGGCCAGCGCGGCCTCGAAGTGCGGCGCCGCGTCGTCGCCGGCGAGCAGGGCGGCCCCGTGGGCCACGACGGCGTGGGCCTGCGGCGAGTCCACCGCCGCGGCGAAGGTGCGCAGCTCGTCCCACCACGTGCGAGCCAGGTCGAGCCGGTCCGCACGGACGGCCGCCTCGAGCCGGGGATAGCCGGCGAGGTGGACCATCGGCGGGGTGCGCATCTGCTCGAGGTGGTGCACGGCGTCGGCGTACCGCCCCGCGGCCAGCTCCCGTTCGCCCACGGCCCACCGGTGTGCGTCGTCGACCAGCGCTCCGAGCACACCGACCTGGTGGCCGGCCACGACGGTGCGGAGGTTCTGCAGGTGCTGCTCGACCCGGTCGTCGCCGCGGATTGCGCCGTAGAGTGCCAGCTCGGCCGTGGGCATGGCCGCCAGGCCGGGCTGGCCGGAGTCCAGGGCGAGCTGTCGGGCCTCGGACGCGTGCGCCACCGCGTCACCGAGTCGCCCGGCACAGAAGTCGGCCAGCGCGAGCCGGGGGAGCGCGAACAGGACCAGCCCGTAGGCAGCGCGTTCGCGACCGTGCCTGAGCAGCGAGGTGAAGGTGCGCCGGAAGGCCTCGTCGTCGTTGAGGTGGAAGGAGGCGATGCCCAGGGCGTTGGCGAGGTCGGGGTCGGCCACGTCCGGGGCCGCGTCGAAGGCCGTCCGCAGGGGTGGGGTCGCCGCGGACAGGCGCCCGGCGAGCAGGTGGTGGAAGCCGACCAGCAGGCCGGACAGGCAGCGCTCCCGCGGTGCGGCGCGCGGGTCGAGCTCCACCGCCAGCTCGGCGGGGTCGAGGTCGGTACGGTCCGGTGGGGCCGCGAACGTCGAGGCGGCGCAGGCCATCACGCCGATCTCCCGGGCCCGCACCGGGTCGACCTCAGCGATGTCTCGCGTCGCCTCGGTCCACACCTGCACCGCTGTGGGGACGGAGCCGATGTGGAACTCGGCCCGGCCGCGGAGCCGGTCGAGGTCGGCGCCCACGACCGGGTCGGTGCTGCACAGCCGCCCCTCGGCGGCGAGTGTGCCGACGCGCCCCGGCTGGCCGGCCAGGTACGCGCTGGTCGCCGCGGCGTGCAGGCGTCGGGCGCGGGCGTCGTCGGACCGGCTCAGCCGTGCCGCGCGCTCGAAGGTGGCGCTCGCGGCCTCGTAGCCGCCGCGCCGCAGGGCTCGCTGAGCGGTCTCGTCCAGCGCCGCGGCCACCTCGTCGTCCGGTCCGGTCGCGGCCTCGGCCAGGTGCCAGGCCCTCCGGTCGGCGTCCTCCGGACCGGACATCGCGTCCGCCAGCGCGGCGTGGGCCGCACGTCGATCTGCGCTCGTCGCGGCGGTGTAGAGGGCCGAGCGCACCAGGGGGTGCCGCATCCGCAGCGCGCCGCCGTCCACCGTGACGAGGTCCGAGGCCTCCGCCTGGGCCAGGGCGTCCGGACCGGCGCCCAGCGAGGCGGCGGCCGCCAGCACGGTGCGGACCTGGGTGGAGTCGTCGGCCGACGCGATCAGCAGCAGCCGCTGCGCGGCGGGGGACAGCCGCCGCGCCCGGTCGAGGAAGACCCGTTCGACGGTGCTGGTCACCGGCAGCCGCCCCGGCAGCGGCGCCCGGCCGGCGAGCTGGTCACCACTGAGCACCCGGGGCAGCTCGACCAGGGCCAGGGGGTTCCCGCCGGTGCTGGCCAGCAGCTGCGCGGCGACCTCGGTCGCGACGTCGACCTCGGCGTGCTCGCTCACGAGGGCGGCGACGTCACCGAGGCCGAGCCCGGTGAGTGCAAGCCCCTCCAGGTCGGGCGCCTCGAAGGTCCGCACGTCCCCGTCGCGAGCCGCGAACACGACCGCCACCCGCTCCAGCTGCAGCCGGCGGGCCACGAACAGCAGCGCCGCCGCGGACGCCTCGTCGAGCCAGTGCGCGTCGTCGACCAGGGCGACCACAGGCCCGCCCGGCTCCTGCTCGGCGGCCTCGGCGAGCAGGCCCAGTGCGCCGAGGAAGACCAGGAACCGGTCGGCCTCGCCGACCTCCTCACCGAACGCCACGCGCAGGGCGAGGGACTGTGGGGGAGGCAGGCGGTCGGCATACCGCATGGTGGGGCGGAGCAGCCGCTGCAGGGCGGCGAACGGCAGCGGTGCCTCGCTCTCGACCCCCTGGGTGCGCAGCACCGTCACGCCGGACAGGCGCCGGGCCAGGTCCTCCAGGAGCACCGACTTGCCGGTGCCGGGCTCCCCGTGGACCAGCAGCGCTCCGCCGCGTCCCTCCCGGCCGGCATCGACCAGCTCGTGGAGGCGCGCCCGCTCTCGTCCCCGGCCGTGCAGCACGCGCAGACGATAACCGCTGCCGGGCTGGGCCCGGCGCCAGAACCCGGCAATTTCGCCGGTGTGGGCGCCCCCTGCCCGGCCGCAGGATCGAACCAGCCCGCCGGACGGCGGGACCCACCGATCCGAGGAGCACCACATGTCCACCCTCACCACCGCGATCTACGGCGTCGACGGCATGACCTGCGACCACTGCGTCCGGGCGGTCACCACCGAGGTCGGCGCCCTCCCCGGCGTCCGGGAGGTCCACGTCGACCTCACCTCAGCCACCGTCACCGTCGCCAGCGACCAGCCCCTCGACGCCGCCGCCGTCCACGCGGCCGTCGAGGAGGCCGGCTACGAGGTCCGCTGACCGCACGCACATCCCCCCGCACCGCCCGAGCACCCGTCGACCAACACGGAGACCCGCGATGTCCCTCACCACCCGCCAGACCCCGCCCGACGACGTGGCCACTGGTGCCCGGGCGGCTGGGTCCAGCTGCGTCCTCGAGATCGGTGGCATGACCTGCGCCGCCTGCGTGAGCCGCGTCGAGAAGGCCCTCTCGCGGGTCGACGGGGTGCACGCGGCGAGCGTCAACCTCGCCGCCGAGACGGCC
>DASSKF010000111.1:0-2461 GCA_035690725.1 Segeticoccus sp. | reverse complement strand
GGGGCAGGATGGGCGGCATGAGCGCCGACGACGCCGCCGCCAACGACCCCGCCGTGATCCGCCGCCTGCTCACCACCCCGGCGACCTGGGCGGTCGTGGGGCTGTCGCAGGCCCGGCAGCGCACGGCATACGGCGTCGCGCAGTGGCTCCAGGGCAGCCTGGGGATGCGCACCATCCCGGTCCACCCGTCCGCCGAGGAGGTGTTCGGCGAGCGCGGCTACGCGTCCCTGGCCGAGGTGCCCGACGGCGAACAGGTCCGGGTGGTCGACTGTTTCGTCAACTCCCACCGGGTGGGCGCCGTCGTGGACGACGCGATCGAGCAGCGCGGGCGCCTCGGCACCGAGGCGGTCTGGCTGCAGCTCGGCGTCGTGGACGAGTCGGCCGCCACCCGGGCCCGGCAGTCCGGCCTGGACGTCGTCATGGACACCTGCCCCCTGATCGAGTGGCCCCGTCTCTGACCGGACGGCGACCCCGGCAACCAGCCCTGTGGACGACGCGGGTCCCCACCCGCGACCGGGGGCAGAATCGGCCGAACGGGCGATGCCCGCGCGGGAGGCGCACGGCATACCGTCACAGGCTGAACCACACCTGGGGGGAACAGGGGACACCATGGGCACCACTCCGTCCGACTACTCGGCTCCGGGCAGCACGCAGACCTACGCGGCGCCCGGGAACGGCTGGCAGGACACCCGTCCACCGCAGGCGCCACCGTCGGGTCGCAGGAGCGCGCTGCGCTGGGTCGTGCCGACGGTCGCGGCGGTCGCCGTGCTCGGCGGAGGGGCGTTCGGTGCCCTCACCCTGCTCGGCGGCGGCCAGCCCGACGAGGTGATCCCCGCCAACGCCATCGCCTACCTGCGGCTGGACATGGACCCCTCGCTCGGGCAGAAGGCGGCGGCGGTGCGCTTCCTGCACGACGTCCCCGGGCTCGGCGACACCCTGTCCGACGGGGACGTGCGCCAGGACCTCTTCGACCGGTTCAAGGAGCAGGAGCCGCAGCTCAAGGACGTCAGCTACCAGCGGGACATCGCGCCGTGGCTGGGCGACCGGCTCGGCGTCGCCGTCCTCCCGCCCGCCTTCGGCGAGCCCGATCCGTCGCTGCTGGTCGCGGTGCAGGTCACCGACGAGGACAAGGCCCGCGCGGAGCTGCCCGGCCTGTTCCCGGCCGCCGACCGCCCGGACATCACCTTCCGGGACGGCTACGCCCTGCTCATCGACAAGGGGCAGAAGTCGTGGCTGAACTCCTACCTCGCCGACGGCCGCCTCGCCGACGACCCCGAGTACCAGTCCGACATGGCGGCGCTCGGCGAGCAGGGCGTCTTCTCCGGGTGGATGGACCTGCGCCAGGTCAACCGGCTCAGCAACAGCAGCACGCCGGCCGGGCTGGAGCGGGCCGCGGGCCGGCTCGGACGCACCGCCTTCGCGCTCCGCTTCGACTCCGACTACATCGAGCTCGCGGGCGTGGGCCGGGACATGAAGGGCATCAACAAGCTGCTCCCGGCGACCGGCGGCACCTCCTCGCACCTCGCCGACCTGCCCGCGGACACCGCGTTCGCGGCCGAGCTCATCCGGCCGGACCTCGGGGTGCGCACCCTGTGGAAGGCGCTCGACGCGTCCGGCGTCACCATGCAGGGCGGCTTCCAGCAGGAGGTCGCGACCATCGAGCAGGCCTTCGGACTGCAGCTCCCGCAGGACCTGGAGACGCTCGTCGGCAAGCGCCTGACGATCGCCGCGCCCGCCCAGGACCTCACCGGCGCAGGGACCCCGACCGTCGGGGCCCGGGTGCAGACCAAGGCACGGCAGGCGGAGCGGATCCTCGACCGCATCGACCGGCGGCTGCAGCCCGGGGGCACGTCACTGCCGGTGCGCCACCGCGCGAAGGACGGCGAGCTGTTCGTGGCGACCTCGAACCGCTACCTGCAGCAGCTGACCCGGCCGGGGACGCTCGGTGACCAGCCGCTGTTCCGCACCGCGGTGGCCGACTCGGCGAACGCGGACACCGCTGTCTTCGTCAACCTCGACGAGGTGGAGCGGCAGTACCTGTCCGACATCGAGGACAAGGACGTGCGGGCCCTGGTGGAGAACCTCGACGCCGTCGGCTTCTCCGGCTCGCTGCAGGACGGCAACGCGGTCACCTACAGCGTCCGACTGGTCGGCGACTGAGCCCGGCACCGACGGAACACAGCGGCCTCAGGTCTCGAAGCGGATCCAGGTGTCCGGCGGCCGGCCCTCCACCGGCGGGTCGTCGTAGGTCTCCCACCGGTCCCCGACGGCGTCCGTCGCCACCCGGGACCAGAAGTCCTGCGCCCCGGGGTTGTAGCGCTGGAACCCGACCCGCCACCTGCCCGGAGCCATGGCAACCACCTGGCCGGCCGCCTCGCGCCCCACACCCGTGCGCCGCAGGGCGCGGACCACGAAGAAGTCGCAGATCATCCGGCCCAGGCCGTCGTCGTCGGCCCGCGTC
>DASSKF010000110.1:0-3397 GCA_035690725.1 Segeticoccus sp. | reverse complement strand
GACCCGCTCCACGCGCGCCAGCACCGCCGCCCCGGCGCACATCGCGCACGGCTCGAGGGTCACCACCAGGGAGCAGCCATCCAGCCGCCACTGCCCCAGCGCCTCCGCAGCCGCCCGTATGCCGAGCACCTCCGCGTGCGCGGTCGGGTCACCGTCCGCCTCGCGCCGGTTCCAGCCGGTGCCGAGGACGTCCCCGCCGGGGCCGACGACCAGCGCGCCGACCGGCACGTCACCCGAGGGGAGGCAGCGGCCGGCGAGGTCGAGCGCGTGACCCATCCACTCGGCATACCGCTGCAGGACGGGCACGGGCGGCGAGGAGTCTGGACCGTCGGCGCTCACGCGATAAGTTTCCCGCATGCGTGTCCACGTCGCCGACCACCCGCTCATCGCCCACAAGCTGACGACGCTTCGGGACCGGCGGACCGACTCCCCGACGTTCCGCCGCCTGGCGGACGAGCTGGTGACGCTGCTCGCCTACGAGGCCACCCGGGAGGTGCGGGTCGAGCCGGTCGACATCCAGACGCCGGTCGCGCCCACCAGCGGGATCAAGCTGGCGTCGCCGAAGCCCCTCGTCGTGCCGATCCTGCGCGCCGGGCTCGGCATGCTCGACGGCATGGTGCGGCTGCTGCCGACCGCCGAGGTCGGCTTCCTCGGCATGGTGCGCAACGAGGAGACGCTCGAGGCGCACACCTACGCGAACCGGCTGCCCGACGACCTCGACCGCCGGCAGTGCTACGTCCTCGACCCGATGCTCGCGACGGGCGGGACGCTGGCGGCGGCGGTGCGCTACCTCGTGGAACGCGGCGCCGACGACATCACCGCCATCTGCCTGCTGTCCGCGCCCGAGGGCCTGCGGCGGCTGGAGCAGGAGACCGAGGACCTGCACGCCCCGGTGACTCTGGTGACCGGGGCGCTCGACGAGCGCCTCGACGACAACGGCTACATCGTGCCGGGGCTCGGGGACGCGGGCGACCGGCTCTACGGGATCGTCGACTAGCTGCCGGTCTGCACGAGGCCGAGCTCGAAGCCCTTGAGCACCGCCCGAGTGCGGTCCCGGACGCCGAGCTTGAGCATCAGGCTGGACACGTGGTTCTTCACGGTGCCCTCGGCCAGGTGCAGGGCGGACGCGATCTCGCGGTTGCTGTAGCCGCCGGCCAGCAGCCGCAGCACCTCCCGCTCCCGCTCGGTCAGCGGGGTGGCCGGGCCCACCCGCGTGTCGTCGGGCCGACCGGTTGTGGTGGCCCCGGTGACGATCCGCTGGAGGAGGCCCTCGGTGACGGCCGGCTGGACCAGGCGCCCTCCGGCGGCGAGGGTCTCGATGGCGTTCACCAGCTCGTCCAGACTGACGTCCTTGAGCAGGTAGCCGCGCGCGCCCAGACGCAGGGAGTCCAGCACCAGCTCGTCGTCGTCGAAGGTGGTCAGCACGAGGACGGGCGGGCGGAAATCCTTGTCCGGCAGCGCCTTCAGCACGCCGATGCCATCGAGCAGGGGCATCCGCAGGTCGAGCAGGACCACGTCCGGCCGCAGGTCCGCGATCCGCTCGAGCGCCTCCTGCCCGTCGCCCGCCTCGCCGACGACCTCGATGCCGTCGGCGATCGCGAGCAGGCTGCGAATCCCCTGGCGGACCAGCGTCTGGTCGTCGACGAGCAGGACGCGCACCGGTTCCCTCACATCGGGGCTCATGCGGGAGCACCGGGCAGCCGTGCCTCGATCCGGAAGCCGTCACCGCGGCCACCGTCGTAGCTGAGCCTCCCGCCGAGCGCTGCCAACCGCTCCTGCATCCCCGACAGCCCGTTGCCCGGGGCCACCTCGCCGACCCGCCGGCCGTCGTCGCGCACCCGCAGCACCGTCTCCCCGTCGACCTCCTCGATGTCGATCCACAGCTGCTCGGCATCGGCGTGCCGCATGGCGTTGGTGATCGCCTCCTGCACGCACCGCAGCAGCACCTCGCGCTGGTCCTCCGACACCTCCGGTATGCCGTCCCCCACCCGCACGTGCACCTGCGGCCGCGGCACGGCGGCAGCCATGTCCTGCAACGCCGTCCGCAGGTCCGGCGTGGACTCACGCAGCTGGCCGACGACGGCGCGCACGTCACGCAACAGGTCCTTGGCGATCGTCCGTGACCGCTCGACCGGCTCGGCCGCACGGTCGTCGGCCAGGTGGGCGGCGGCCTCGAGGTTCAGGGCCAGGGCGGTCAGCTGGTGGCCGACGAGGTCGTGCAGGTCGCGGGAGATCCGCAGCCGCTCGGCGGAGCGGCTCGTCTCCGCCAGCCGGACGTGCGCCTGGGCGAGCTCGGCGTTGGCCTGCTCGAGGCGGGTGTTCGCCTGGTCGACCTGGCGCCGCCCGTCGACGAGCAGCGCGGCAAAGACCATCCACGCGCCGTAGAGGGCAGCGGAGACGAAGGCCACCAGGCCCCCGTCCGCGATGGCGTAGGTGACCGCGAGAATCGCGATGAGGCCGGCGGCGACGGCGAGCGTGCTCCGCAGGGAGAGGACGTAGGACGTGACCATGGCGAAGACGACCATGGGCAGCGCGGAGATCGGGTAGCCGGGGGCAATGAGGAACACCGCGATCGTGGTCACGCCGATCGGCAACAGCAGCAGGCGCGCCTGCCGGTGGGTCAGGGGGGCGAACTGCGCGCTGAACACGCAGATGCCCGCGGCGACGTAGCACAGCCACCACCAGGGGTTCGTGCGCACGCCGTCGAGCTCGGCCACGGAGAGCGCGGGCACGCCGACGACCAGCCACATCACGACGGACGCGACGTCGAAGATCCGCTCCACCCGGCTGCCCACCCTCCGAGGGTAGGCCGGTTGCGCGTGGGCGGACAGGTGCCGGAAGTCATGGGTGCAGGTCATGACCTGCGGCACACGCGGGGCACCCGTCCCGGTCCGTAGGTTCGCTGGCATGCCACAGGCACACGTGATCGAGGCGCGGGGACTGCGCAAGGACTACGGCGAGACGACGGCCGTGGACGGCATCGACCTGGCAGTGGCGCCCGGCGAGGTCGTGGCCGTGCTCGGACCGAACGGGGCAGGGAAGACCACGACGATCGAGATGCTCCTCGGGCTGCGGCGGCCCACCGCGGGGACGGTCCGGCTGTTCGGGCGCCGCCCGGACGACCCGGCGGTGCGCGGCCGGGTCGGCACGATGCTGCAGGACAGCGACGCCCCCGACTCCCTGACCGTGCGCGAGCTCGTCGACCTGGTGGCGCACTACCACCGCTGGGCACTGCCGGTCGACCAGGTGCTGGCGCGCGCCGACCTCGTGTCGGAGGCGCGGCTGCGCGTGGGACAGCTCTCGGGTGGGCGGCGGCAGCGGCTCTCGTTCGCCCTCGCCGTCGTCGGCGACCCCGAGCTGCTGTTCCTCGACGAGCCGACGTCCGCGCTGGATGTCG
>DASSKF010000109.1:0-35870 GCA_035690725.1 Segeticoccus sp. | reverse complement strand
CGGCTCCGGGGACCGGGCACCCGCCGTGCGGCGAGCAGGGCGGCGGCCGCCCGGAGCGCACCGAGGTGGGCGTCGACGTAGCGCTCGTCGGCGCTGGAGCTGCAGCACGCGGCGAGCAGGCTGGCCCGGGAGCGGTCGAGCAGGTCGAGGGTCGTGCCCGCGACCGGTGCCGGGGTGCCCGTCGTGGGCCTCGTCGTGGCGGTCGTGCTGGTCGAGGTCATCGTCATCAGTCCTCCGTGGTGCGGATGGTGCGGATGGTGCGAGTCGGCGGTGGTGCAGGTCGGTCCGCGGCTCGGTCGGCGGCAATCGACCGCTCAGTCGGCGACGCGGACGAGCCGCCACCGCGAGCCCGCACGATCGGGACCGGAGCCGGCGGGTCCCTCGTGGGTGAGGTCGTAGACCCCGGTGCCGTGGGCGCGTCCGGCGCTGGCGGCCACCCGCCACACCTGCTGGTCGAGCTCGGCAGGGGCAGCGGCACCGACCGCGGCCAGCGCCCGGGCGCCGCCGTCACCGTCGAGGGCGTCCCGCCACCAGGCGCGACGCTCGGACCACCGGTCGAGGACCTCGCGCACGACGTAGAGCCGGCCGCGCCAGACGAACGCCGACGGAGTCTCCGGTGCGGCCGTGTCCCCGGCCGTGTCCCCGGCCGTGTCCCCCGTCGTGCCGGCGCGGACCTCCACGAGGTCGTGGTAGCAGCGAGCCATCGTTTCCTCCCCACGAAGAGACCTGAATCGAACTGCTGTTCGATAGAACGAATGTACTCCTCGGCACCGACATCTCGTCAAGCGGACGGTGGCCCGCAAGTGCATGACGTGCGGCTCGGCGCCGACTACCGTTCCCCCATGTCCGCCGAACCGGGCGCCCGCGAGCTGCTCGCGTCAGCGTCCGTGCAACGCGTCGCGGCGCTGCTGCGCGAGTTCGGGGTGCGCGGCGACGTGGTCGCGCTCTCCTCCAGCGCCCGGACGGCCCGCGACGCGGCGAGCGCCCTCGGCGTCGACGTGGCCCAGATCGCCAGCTCCCTGGTCTTCCGGGCGCACCCCCCGAGCGGCGGCGAGATGCCCGTCCTCGTGCTCACCTCCGGCGCCCACCGGGTCGACCCGATCAAGGTCGCCGCCGCTCTCGAGGTCGAGGAGCTGTCCCTCGCCGACGCGGACTACGTGCGCCGGGTCACCGGCTTCGCCATCGGCGGCGTCGCCCCTGTCGGCCACCTGACCCCCCTGCTCACCGTGGTCGATGTCTCCCTCGGCCGCTACGCCCGGGTGTGGGCCGCAGCCGGCCACCCGCACGCCGTCTTCCCGTCCTCCTACGACGAGCTGCTGCGGATCACCGGGGGCATCGCCACCGAGATCACCTGAGCGACTCCCTGACCCCTTCCTGACCCCTTCCTGACCCCTTCCTGAGCGCCATCTGAGTATCCGCACGGATGACGCCCGCCGCCGGCGTCCACGAGCATGGGCGCCGCGCAGGGTCCGCCGGCACGCGGGCACCGGCCGCCGACGGGTCCGGGGAGGGGCGGGCCCGACCGGCCGGGCCCGCGAAGCGACACGGCCGGGAGGCCCCGGACCGACCCGAGCGGCCCGGAGGAGATCGTCCGACCGGACGATGGCGCGCGGACCTCTTTTTACACAGGCTTTGGTGTGAGAAAGAGCTTGTCCACGAGGAGACCTCATGCGCACCACATCGGAAGAGCGGTCCGCGGCCCGCATCGGCGACCCGGCCCCCCACCTCTGGGTCGGTGCCGCGCTGGTCGGCATGGGCGAGGGCGCCAGCCGGCGCGCGGAGCACGCGGCGAGGACCGGCCGCCACGTCGTGGCCGCGGGGATCCGGATCGAGGTGCTGGAGGTGTACTGCTCCCGGTGCCGCGTGCGCTACAGCGACCGCACGTGCGACACGCCCTGCACCGGCTTGGCGCTCGGGACCGCCGTCAACGGCTGAGGTCGTCCG
The DNA here is from genome assembly GCA_035690725.1 of Segeticoccus sp. GTDB lineage: Bacteria > Actinomycetota > Actinomycetes > Actinomycetales > Dermatophilaceae > DASSKF01. The sequence continues at coordinate 33,926 of DASSKF010000109.1, read as the reverse complement.
CGGGCCCGGCCCGGGCTCACCCGACCAGGTTCGCGTGCACCTCGAGCGTGGCGGTGGAGCGGTTCATGGTGTAGAAGTGCAGCCCCGGTGCCCCCTCGGCGACCAGCGCCTGCGCCAGCTCCGTCGCGATCTCGACGCCGACGGCACGCACCGCCGCCGGGTCGTCGGCGACCCGCTCGAGCCGCCGCACCACCGGGTCGGGCAGCGGGGTCCCGGACAGCTCGGCCATCCGCCGGATCTGGGCGTAGTTCGTGACCGGCATGAGCCCGGGGACGATCGGCAGCAGCCGATCACGGGCCACCACCCGGTCCCGCAGCCGTGCCCACGCGCCGACGTCGAAGACGAACTGCGTCACGGCGAACTCGGCCCCGGCGTCGGCCTTGCGCACGAGCACCTCCGCGTCGTGCTCCAGGCTGGGCGACTCCGGGTGCCGGTCGGGGAAGGCCGCCACGCCCACCGTGAAGGCCCCGAGCCCGCGCACGAGGGACACCAGCTCGTCCGCGTGGTCGAGCCCCTCCGGGTGGGCGACCCACTCCGCGCCCGGCCCCCCGGGTGGATCACCCCGCAGGGCGAGGACGTGGTGCACGCCCGCGTCGGCATACTGCCCGATGACCTGGCGCAGCTGGGCGGCCGGCGACCCCACGCAGGTGAGGTGTGCCATCGGCACGAGGGTCGTCTCGCCCGCGATGCGGGCGGTCACCCGCACGGTGCGGTCCCGGGTGGTCCCACCGGCGCCGTAGGTCACCGACACGAAGGCCGGCCGCACCTGCTCGAGCCGGCGGATCGCCGCCCAGAGCGCCTCCTCGCCCCGGTCGTCCTTCGGGGGGAAGAACTCGAAGCTGTAGGCCGTCGTGTCCCCCGCCAGCGCCTCGGGGATCGACCGCGCGTCCGCGGCAGCGCGCGGCAGGGTGGACGCGTTCCCGAGAACCATACCCGCCACCCTAGGCGACCGGGCGCACCGTAGGCTCGGCTTAGTCAGCATCTGGGAGGACCGCGTGACCCCGCCGACCGACCCCTCGCTCGAGCCGGACCACCTGCGCGACCGCGTGCAGGGGGCGCTCGACGCCGAGATCGCCGTGCAGCGGCAGGTGCTCGCCGAGATCGGTGCGGACGTGATGCCGCTGGTCGAGGCGGTCGCCGCCCTGGTGGGCGGGGGCAAGCGGCTGCGGGCCCTGTTCCTCTGCCTCGGCTACCGCGGCGGGGGCGGCCCGGACAGCGACGCGCTGGTCCGTGCGGCCTGCGCGATGGAGATGTTCCAGGCGGCGGCCCTCATCCACGACGACGTGATGGACGACAGCGACACCCGCCGCGGCATGCCCGCAGCGCACCGACGGCTGGCCAGCCAGCACGGCCGGCACGGCTGGGCGGGAGACCCCGACCGATTCGGGATGGCCGGGGCGATCCTCGCCGGGGACCTCTGCCTGACCTGGGCCGACCGGCTCTACGCCACGAGCGGGCTCCCGGCGGCCGAGCGGGACCGGGGCCGGGAGTGGTTCGACCGGATGCGCACCCAGCTGATGGGCGGCCAGTTCCTCGACGTGCTGGAGTCGGCGCGCGGCTGGGAGGAGCTGTCGACGGCCGAGCGACTGGCCAGCGCCCGCCGGGTGATCCGGTTCAAGAGCGCGAAGTACACGATCGAGTACCCCTTGCTCATCGGCGCACACGCCGCCGGCGCCTCCCCGCACGCCGTGCAGGCCCTCTCCCGCTACGGGCTGGCGCTCGGCGAGGCGTTCCAGCTGCGCGACGACGTCCTCGGCGTCTTCGGCGACCCGGCGCTGACCGGCAAGCCGGCCGGCGACGACCTGCGCGAGGGCAAGCGGACGGTCCTGGTCGCGCACGCCCTCGACGGCGTCGACGAGCGTGCTGCCAAGGAGTTCGACCAGGACTTCGGCCGGCCCGACCTCGACGAGGCCGGGGTCGACCGGCTCCGCTCGGTGATCGTCGGCTCGGGCGCCCTCGAGCGCACCGAGCAGCTCATCGAGGAGCAGGCCGCCGAAGCACGCGCGGCCCTGACGGCGGGCAGCGGACTGACGGCGGAGGGCCGACGCGTGCTGTCCGACCTCGTGGGCCTGTGCACCGACCGCGCGACGTGACCGCTGCCGCTGGCCGGGCCGGCTCCCCCGGCCGCGTCGTCGTCGTCGGGGCCGGCCTCGCCGGGCTCTCCGCCGCGCTGCACCTGGCCGGCCGCGGCCGCGAGGTCACCGTCCTCGAGCGCGAGCCGTCGGTCGGTGGGCGGGCGGCGCGGACCGTCCGGCCCGCCCCGGGGGGCGGCTGCTACCACCTGGACACCGGCCCGACCGTGCTGACCATGCCCGACCTGGCCGCCTCCTGCTTCGCCGCAGTCGGGGAGGACCTCGCCGACTGGGTGACGTTGCACCGGCTCGACCCGGCCTACCGGGCCCGGTTCGCCGACGGCACCAGCCTGTCGGCGACCGCCGACGTGCCCCGGATGGCCGAGCGGATCCGGGAGCTGGCCGGCGAGGACGACGCCCGCGGCTACCTGCGTTACGTCGAGTTCGTCACCCGGCTGCACCGGCTGGAGATGGACCGCTTCATCGCCCGCAACGTCGACTCGCCGCTCGACCTGGTCGGCCTGTCCCTGGCGAAGATCGCTGCGCTGCGTGGGTTCTCGCGCCTCGCCACGGTGGTCGGACGCTACGTGCGCGACGAGCGCCTGCGGCGGCTGTTCAGCTTCCAGGCGATGTATGCCGGGCTCTCGCCCCAGCGTGCCCTGGCCCTCTACGCCGTCATCAGCTACATGGACCTGGTGGCCGGGGTCTTCTACCCGCAGGGCGGGATGCACGCGCTCCCGGAGGCCATGGCACGGGCCGCCGCCGCGCACGGCGTCGACGTGCGCTGCGACGTCACCGTGACGGGCACCCGGTGGCAGGGCGACCGCGTCACGGAGGTCCTCGGCACCGACGGGCGCTCCTGGCCCTGCGACGCCGTGGTCGTCACCACCGACGAGCCGGTCACCCGGGGCATCCTCGGCGAGCGGGGGTGGTTCGGGAGCCGGGCGGCCCGTCGGCCGCTGCGCCACTCCCCGTCATGCGTCGTGCTCGCGGCCGGTGTCGCCCGGGACTGGCCGGACTCGGCCCACCACACGATCCGGTTCGGGGACGCGTGGTCGACGGTGTTCGACGACCTCGACCGGGGCGTGCTCATGCGCGACCCCTCCTTCCTCGTGTCCCTGCCGAGCACGACGGACCGCGCGCTGGCGCCGGAGGGTGCGAGCTCGGCATACCTGCTGTTCCCGGCGCCGAACCTCGAGAACGGAGCGGGGCTGGACTGGGGGGCGCTGCGCGGTCCCTACCGCGAGCACATGCTGCGCGCGGTCGAGCGGTCCGGCTTCGCGGGGTTCGGCGACGGCATCGAGGCCGAGGTGCTGCTCACGCCGGCCGACTGGGCCGCCAGCGGACTGGCGGCGGGAACGCCGTTCGCGGCGGCGCACACCTTCACCCAGACCGGCCCGTTCCGCACGCCGAACCGGGTCGCGGACAACGTCGTCCTCGCCGGGTCCGGCACCGTGCCGGGGGTCGGCGTGCCCATGGTGCTGATCAGCGGGCGGCTGGCCGCCGACCGGCTCACGGGGCAGCGACCGGGAGCGTCACCAGAGGTGGCCCGGTGAGCGCCGGCGACACCGCGGACCCGGGGCTCGTGGCCGCCTACGAGCACTGCCGGCGGATCCACGCCCGGCACGGACGCACCTACTACCTCGCCACCCGGCTGCTCCCCCGGGCACGGCGACCGCACGTCTGGGCGCTCTACGCGTTCGCCCGGGTGGCGGACGAGCTCGTCGACGGGGTGGCCCGGCCGGACCCGGAGCGGGTGACCGAGTGGAACCGGCACGCGCTGGCGGTGCTGCGCCGTGACGTGGCCCCCGAGCCCTCGTCGGACCCGGTGCTCGCGGCGGCGTGGCACACGCTGGACCGCTACGGGCAGGACCCGGGGCTGGTGGCCGAGTTCCTCTCCTCGATGTCGATGGACCTCACCGTCACCCGCTACGAGACGTGGGAGGACCTGCGCGGCTACATGCGCGGCAGCGCCGCCGTGATCGGGGAACTGATGGCGCCCGTCCTGGGCGCGCCGGCCGAGGCACTGCCGGCCGCCGGTGCGCTCGGCGAGGCGTTCCAGCTGACGAACTTCGTCCGCGACGTCGCCGAGGACCTGGGGCGGGGCCGGATCTACCTGCCGCTGGAGGACCTGCGCCGGCACGGCGTGGAGGCGGCCGACCTGGCCGAGGCTGCCCGCACCGGCCACCCGGGTCCCCGGGTCCGCCGGCTGGTGCTGTTCGAGGCGGGCCGGGCGCGCGACCTCTACCGCGCCGCACGCCCGGGGCTCGCGCAGGTCGACGACGCCAGCCGGCCCTGTGTCCTCGCGGCCTTCACGCTCTACCAGCGGATCCTCGACCTCGTGGAGCAGGCGGACGGCGACGTCTTCGCCGCCCGGCTGGTCGTGCCGCGGCGGGAACGGGCGCGGGTGGTCGCCGGAGTCCTCGCCGGCGCCGCGCGGGCCCGGCTCGGCGAGCACGGGCTCAGCGGCGCCGGTCCCGGGCGTCGTCGGGGGCAGCCTCTTCCGGGGTCGCCCGGGGACGGAGCCGCGCCCACCAGGCACAGCTGAGCAGCACCAGCGCGAAGCCGAACCCGAGGTCCTCCACCGGCGCCCAGAAGAACCGCCCGTCCCCGACGAACGTGATGCGGCCCGACCCGATGATGGCGTCGCCGGCGTAGCGCACGATGCCGCGACCGGTCAGCCACCCGTTGGTGAGCAGCTGGAACCCGAACACGATGCCGTAGGCGATCCACCAGCTCGACGTCGTCACCAGCCGGGTCCGCAGCACGAGCAGGTCCACGGCCAGGGCCACCGGGACCGCGAGCGCCGCCAGCGTCGTGTAGGTCACGACCGCTCCCCGGGCTGGCCCGACCGGTTCGGGGCGCGCCGCCTCCCCCCGTCGCGGCGGGTGCGCAGCGCCTGCACCGCCTCGTGGGTGAGGATGCCGGCGAGCGGGATGACGACGAAGAACGCCAGCTCCTCCACCGGCACGCCGAGGAGCCGCGCCGGCAGCGTCTGCGCGGGATCGAACCACCAGTGGCCGGTCGCGGTCGCCCACAGGTCCCACGCCACGAACGGCGCCGCGGCGGCGGCGATCGCCCCCAGCAGCCGCCACGGGTGCCGCAGCACACGGAGCCGGTATGCCGGGACCAGCCACAGGGTGCCCAGCAGGCAGAAGGCGAGCATCCCCGCGTAGGACCAGTGCCCGAGCCCCATCGGTCAGCCGGTTCCGGAGGTGGACCGCTCGGCGCGGTGACGGCTCAGAGGGCGAGCTCGGCGGCGCGCCGCCGGATCTCGGTCTTGTGGCCGGCCCGGAGGGCGTCGATCGGGGCGCCCGGAACGGGCAGCGACGCGTCGGGGGTGAACAGCCAGGCCACGATCTCCTCGTCGCCCAGCCCGGCGTCGCCGAGCACCGTGAAGGTGCCCCGGAGCGAGGCCAACGGCCCGTCGTCGGTGAGGAACCGGGCCGGCACCCGCTGCACCCGCCGCTCCCCCACCTTCACGGCGACCAGGTCGCGGTCGTCCAGCATCCGGCGCACCCGACGCAGCGGGACGTCGAGGCGCTCGGCCAGGTCGGGCAGGGTCAACCACTCCCCGACCAGGTCGTCCAGGTCGCTGGGGTGCAGGTCGTCGTCAGCCACGCACCGCAGCCTGCCAGACGAGCCCACGGCGAGGTTCCCCCACTCCGCGGCCGGGCCCGTGTACGTTGCCCAGCCATGGTTCCCGTAGCCCTGCCGCCCCCACCCGCCGGGGTGACGCTGCACGCCGGCGCCTTCGCGCCCACCCGGGCACCGCACGGCTGGACCACCCACGTGGTGCGCCCCGGTGAGACGCTGTTCGGCATCGCCCTGCGGTACCACACCTCGGTGCAGGCCCTCGTCGCCAAGAACCACCTCTCCGGTGGTGGCCGGATCATCGTGCCGGGCTCGCACCTGAAGGTCCCCCGCGGCAAGGCCGCCCCGAGGCACCACCGCAGCACGGGCCACCACCACAAGGCCCATCGCAAGGCCCACCACCGCAAGGCCGCGAAGCAGCGGGCCCACCGCCGGGCGCACAAGCGCCCCGCCCGGCACGTCCGGATCGTGGTCGTGCGCCCCGGCGACACGGTGAGCGGGATCGCCCTGCGCTACCACACCACCTGGGCGGCCGTGCTCAAGGCGAACGGCATGCGCGACGCCCGCCAGCTGTGGGCCGGCCAGCGCCTGCGGGTGCCGGTGTCCGGGCACGCCCGCTCGTCGGCGCACCGGCCGAAGGCCAAGCGGCACCACGCGAAGCGACACCACGGCAAGCGGCACCACGGCAAGCGGCACCACCAGAAGCACCGCCAGCGGGCCCACGGCAAGAAGACACACCACCGCTCCCGCTCGCGCCGGACCCGCGTGGTGACGGTCCGTCCCGGGGAGACCCTCAGCGGGATCGCGCTGCGTGCCGGCACCACCTGGCAGGTCCTGGCCAGGCTGAACGGGATCACCGACCCCCGGCAGCTGTGGGCCGGCCAGCGCCTGCGCGTCCCCGGTGGGGAGGCGAGCCGGTCGGAGCACCGCTCGGCGCCGAAGCACCGCAAACACGAGCGGCGTCACCACAAGCGTTCGGTCCGCAAGAAGCACAACAGCTTTGCGGGACGCACCTATCCCGACGCGGTGGTGCGCTCCGCCGCCGCGAACCGGCGCTGGCTGGCCCGCCACCCGGCACCGAGCCGCAGCCAGATCCGGGCGATGATCGTCTCCAGCGCCCGCCGGCACGGGGTGGACCCGAAGCTCGCCCTCGCCGTGGGCTACCTCGAGTCCGGCTGGAACCAGCGGATGGTGTCGGTGGCGAACGCGATCGGCACCATGCAGGTGATCCCGAGCACCGGGCAGTGGGCCTCCCAGATGGCCGGCCGCAAGCTGCACCTCCTGCGCGCCCAGGACAACATCACCGCCGGAGTCGTCGTCCTGCGGGCGCTGACCCGCAGCGCCGACAACGAGCGGCAGGCCATCGCCGGCTACTACCAGGGGCTGGCCGGCGTGCGGCAGAACGGCATGTATGCCGACACCCGCCAGTACGTGCGCAACGTCCTCGCCCTCAAGTCGCGGATGTAGGCGCGCCGCGCCTGCCGGGAGCTCGCCCGTGCGCTCCGTACACTCGGGTGCCGTGAGTGCCGCGACCGCACCGTCGCTCGTCGACCGCGTGATCGACGGGCGCTACCGCGTGCGCGCGCACCGCGCCGACGGCGGGATGGCCTCGGTCCACGTGGCCGTCGACGAGCGGCTCGACCGCGAGGTCGCGCTCAAGGTCATGCACCCCGACCTCGCCCGCGACGAGGACTTCGTCAGCCGGTTCCGCCGCGAGGCCCGCTCCGCGGCGCGGCTGAGCCACCCGAACGTGGTCGCCGTCTACGACCAGGGCGAGGACGCGGGCCACGTGTTCCTGGCGATGGAGCTCGTCCACGGGCGCACGCTGCGCCAGGTCCTCTCCAGCGACGGACCGCTCACCCCGCGCGCGGCCCTGGACGTGTTCGAGTCCGTCCTGCGCGCGCTCGCCGCCGCCCACCGCGCCGGCATCATCCACCGCGACGTCAAGCCGGAGAACGTCCTGCTCGGTGACGACGGGGTCGTCAAGGTGGCCGACTTCGGCCTCGCCCGCGCCGTCACGACCGCGACCCGGACCTCGCACACCGACGTGCTGCTCGGCACCGCCGCCTACCTGTCCCCCGAGCAGGTCGAGCACGGAGCGGCCGATGCCCGCAGCGACGTCTATGCCGCCGGACTGCTGCTGTTCGAGATGCTCACCGGCCGCAAGGCCTTTCCGGGCGAGAGCCCGATCCACGTGGCCTACCAGCACGTGCACGGCGTCGTGCCGACGCCTTCCGACCTCCTCCCGGTCCCGCGCGAGCTCGACGCGCTGGTCGCCCGTGCCACCGCCCGCGACCCCGACCGGCGGCCCGCCGACGCCGGTGCGCTGCTCGCCGAGGTCCGGCGCTCCCGGCAGGGGCTCGACCCGCAGGAGCTGGACCGACGCCCGGTCCCGGGCGACGGCCCCGGCGACACCGCGGAACGGACGGTGGCCCTCGGCAACGACACCCGGGCCCTCCCGGCCGCCCCGGGGCAGCAGGCTCCTCCCCCGGCGGCCGCCGCCCCCGTCGAGCGGCGCCGGCGCCGGTGGCCGGCGCTGCTGGCAGCCGTGCTCGTGGTCGCCCTCGTCGCCGGCGGCGCGTGGTGGCTGCTGCTCGGCCCCGGGGCCCGGACGACCGTCCCCTCCGTCGCCGGGGCGTCCCGCACGAAGGCGGTGCACACACTCGAGCGCGCCCACCTGGACGCCCAGGTCCGCGACGTGTTCAGCGAGCACACCCGTCGCGGCCGGGTCGTCGGCACCGACCCCGGCTCGGGCTCAGAGCTGCGTCGTGGGTCCACCGTCGAGGTCGAGCTGTCGAAGGGACCGCAGCGCTTCGAGGTCCCGGCCGTCGTCGGGGACTCCGAGCAGGACGCGCGGCAGCAGCTCCGGCGCCGGCACCTGGCCGTCGGCCAGGTCACCGAGCGGTATGACGAGCAGGCACCGGACGGCGATGTGCTCGCCACCTCCCCCGCCGAGGGCACACCCCTCCGGCAGGGCACCGACGTCTCGCTCGTCGTCAGCAGGGGCCCGCGCCCCATCCCGGTGCCCTCGGTCGTCGGCAAGGGCCAGGACGCGGCCGTCGCGGCGATCCGCAACGCCGGGCTCGAGGCGAAGGTGGCCGGTCAGGAGTTCAGCGACACCGTGCCGAAGGGCTCGGTCGTGGCCCAGGACCCGGCCGACGGCACGCTGCACCGGGGCGACCGGGTCGAGCTGACGATCAGCAAGGGGCCGCAGCTGTTCGCCGTCCCCGACGTGTCCTTCAAGAAGGAGGACGACGCGAAGCAGGTCCTCCAGGAAGCCGGGTTCGAGGTGCGGGTCAAGACGGTCTTCGGTGGGGTGTTCCACCTGGTGCGCATGCAGGACCCGGCGGCCGGCACCAAGGTCCCGCACGGCACCGTCATCACCCTCACCGTGATCTGACCGCCGGCCCTCGGCTCGGCAGGTCCGTGCTCGTGTAGCGCACGTCGGGCTCGAAACCGGCGTCCCGGCAGAACGTGACGCACCACTCGTGGGAGGCGGTCCCCTCCGGCTCCATCGCGAAGGGTCGGTCGGCGGTCGGCCAGCCGGCGCCGTCCACAGCCACCGGGCAGGACGAGCTGCAGCCGGTCCGCGAGGAGATCCTCGCGGTCGACACCAGACATCCAGGGGCGGGGTGCCGGGCGTACCCACCACGGGGTCCTCGATTGACCAGCTCTGCTGACGAGTCAGGTCCAGTATGGCGCGCTGGCCTGACACTTCGACCGCCCGGACACTGGTCGGTGTGAGCGACTGGTTCAGCAACCCCGCCGCCCGCGGCTGGTGCAACGGAGAGGCGGCACCCTCCGCGCGAGCGTTCCACTCCTCGCTGCCCGGGTACGCGCCGACGCCGCTGGTCGAGGTCCAGACCGTGAAGGACGACCTCGGGGTGGGGCGGGTCCTGGTCAAGGACGAGTCCTCGCGGCTGGGACTGCCGGCCTTCAAGGTGCTCGGCGCCTCGTGGGCGTGCAGGCAGGTCCTGGACCGGCAGCCGGGTGCGGTCCTGGTCACGGCCACGGACGGCAACCACGGCCGGGCGGTGGCCCGCATGGCCGCGCACTTCGGCACCACTGCGACCGTCTTCGTCCCCGCGGTGATGCAGCAGGGCCCCGCCGACCTCATCGCCGCGGAGGGTGCGCAGGTGGTCCGGGTCGACGGTGACTACGACCAGGCCGTCGCGGCCGCGGCGGAGTATGCCCGTGCCGACGCCGGCCGTGCCCTGGTGCAGGACACTGCCTGGCCGGGTTACGAGGACGTGCCCGCGTGGATCGTCGAGCGTTACCAGACCCTCCTCGCCGAGGTCGACGAGGCGCTCGGACACGCACCGGACCTCGTGGTCGTGCCCGTGGGGGTCGGGTCGCTCGCCCAGGCCGTGGTCACCCACTACCGCCGGCCGGGTGGGACCCACCCGGCCGTGCTGTCGGTGGAGCCGGACACCGCCGCCTGCGTCCTGGCCAGCCTGTCGCACGGCCGACCCACCACGGTCGAGACCGACGCCACGGTGATGGCCGGCCTGAACTGCGGCACCGTCTCCAGTGCCGCCTGGCCGGTGCTCCAGCACGGCTGTGACGCGGCCGTCGTGGTGACCGACGAGCAGGCCCTGCAGGCGTCCGCCGACCTCGAGGCGCTCGGCGTCTCCTCCGGACCGTGCGGCGCCGCCACCCTCGCCGGCGCTCGCGCGGCGCTCACCGACCCGGCGCGTCGCACCGACCTCGACCTGCCCGACGAGGCCGTCGTCGTGCTCCTCAGCACGGAAGGACTGCCCTCATGAGGGCACGCTCGACCACTGCCCACATCGACCGGCTCGAACGGCGGATATGGGAAGTCGCGCAGGGTGTCGCCGCGGCACACGGAGCCGGCTGCAGCGGGAAGGACCGCGATCGAGGCCCTGAATCGGACTACCGTCGGGCCATGACGCGTCGTGTGCTGGTCGCCGCTGGTGCCGTGGCGGTCGTCGCAGCAGCCGTCCTCCTGCTCGCCCCCATCGGCGCCGACGGAGTCTCGGGCAACGCGATCTCCCCGCTGTACCACGACTTCGGGTGGTTCGCGTACGCACCGTTGCCCGAGCACGCGACCTTCGACCAGCTCCGCGCAGCCGGTGTGCGGGTCCCCCAGGACGCGGTGGCGACACGTCGCCGCGAGGCGGCTGCCGCGGCGCTCGTCGGTGTGGCCCTGCTCAGCGCGCCGCTGGTGCTGGGCCGGCTGCGGCGGCACCAGACCCCTCACCGCTGATCCGACCCCTGCTGGCCCCGTTCGCCGCCGAGGCCCGGCAGCGCGGCGACACCGGAGGCGGCCGCCCCGAGAGCCGCCGCCACCACGAGGAGCCGGCCGCGTCGGGGCAGGTGTCGCCACGACACGAGGGTCGCGAGGACGTCGGCGCCGTCGGCCAGCGCGCTCGCCGCCACCCAGGCGGCGGCCTCGCTCCGCGGCCCCGCCCAGGGGTTCCGCAGCGCCCACAGCGTCCCGGCGGCGAGGGCGAGGTCGCGGCCGCCGAGGCCACGCCCGACGACCCGGACCGGTGCCGTGCCGGACGCGGCCGCACCGACCCAGGGACGGGCGGGCAGCGACGGCCGGGACAGCGCGACGACGCCGAGGACGAGGCGACCGCCGGCGACCGCCGCCGCCAGGCGCCGGGACGTCGCGGTGTCGGGGAGATCCATGCGGCCAGTATTCGCGACCGGCCCGCGTCGGCGCCACGCCACCCGGTGACCGGCATCTGGGCCGGTCAGCAACCAGGACCGGCGACCTCGCAGACTGGTGCGGTGCGTGCCAACCGGATGAGCCAGTTCGCGACGCTGGCGCTCGTCGCCGTCACGGCGGCCTGGGGGTCGACCTTCTTCCTCATCCGGGACGTCGTGCAGCAGCTGTCCCCCACCGACTTCCTCGCCGTGCGGTTCAGCATCGCCGCCGTCCTCATGCTGGTGATCTTCTGGAAGCCGGTCCGCGCCCTCGGCCGCCGGGAGCTGGCCGTCGGCTGCGGCCTGGGCGCCGTCTACGGACTGGCGCAGGTGCTGCAGACGATCGGGCTGGCGCACACCGCCGCCTCGCGGTCCGGGTTCATCACGGGCACCTACGTGATCCTCACGCCGCTGTTCGCCGCCCTCCTCCTGCGCGACCGGATCCCGCGGCCCACCTGGTTCGCGGTCGCCCTCGCCAGCGCCGGCCTGGCGGTGCTCTCGTTGCGCGACCTGGGCTTCGGCTACGGCGACGCGCTGACGCTCGCCTCCGCGGCGGCCTACGCGCTGCACATCATCGGGCTGGGACGGTTCTCGAAACCGGGCAACGCGGCCGGCCTGTCCGCCGTGCAGATGGTCGTGATCGCCGTGGTGAGCCTGGTCTCGGCGGCACCGAACGGGATCGAGCTGCCGTCGGGCGCCGGCGCCTGGACCTCGGTCGTCTACATGGCCGTCATCGCGGGCGCCGGCGCGATCTGGGCGCAGACCTGGGCGCAGTCGCACCTGACCGCCACCCGGGCGGCGATCGTCATGACCCTGGAGCCGGTGTTCGCTGCGTTCTTCGCGGTCGTCTCGGGGCAGGAGTCGGTGACCACCCGGATGCTGCTCGGCGGCGCGCTCGTCGTCGGGGCGATGTACGTCGTGGAGCTGATGGGCCGGCGCCGGAGCAAGGAGACGGCCGCCCACGACCCTCCGTCGGAGCTCCTGCACCACGAGGTGTGAGCGGCGGCGACACGGACTCGGCCACGCGGCGACGTCGGCACCGGCACACCGGGATCACTCCTGGTAGGCGTACCGCTCCTCGCGCCACACGTCCCCGACCAGGTGGTAGCCCCGGGTCTCCCAGAACCCGCGCCTCGGGTCCTGGTGGTAGTCGAGCTCGGCCACCCACTTGGGCCCCTTGAACCCGTAGAGGTGCGGCAGGACGAGCCGCACCGGCCAGCCGTGCTCGGGGGTGAGCGGCTCCCCGTCCAGCTCGGTGGCGAACACCGCCCGGGCCGAGAGCAGGTCCTCCAGGCGGACCGAGGAGGAGTAGCCGTAGGTCGCCGAGACGAGCACGTGCTCGGCGCCCGGTTCCGGCGGGGCCAGCCGCACGACCTCGCGGGCGGCCACCCCCGACCAGACGAGGTCCTCGGTCGTGTACTTCGCGACGCAGTGGTGGTCGGCCCGGACGGTGGTGCGGGGCAGCTCGCTGAACGCCGCCCAGTCGAGCCGCACCGGCTCACCCTGCACCGCGCCGCCGATCGTCAGCGACCAGCGGGCGAGGTCGATCCGGGGGGCGCGACCGTAGTGCACCGGGCGCAGGGTGCTCGAGCGGCGCTGGTGCGGAGGCAGGGTGCGGGGGTCGGCCAGCGGGTGCCCGCGCGGCGCGTGGCCACCCGGTCGCCCCTCGGGCCGACCGGCGCTCACCGGCCCCGGGCCCCGTCGCCCAGCAGCTCGGTCAGCACCTGCTCGGCCTGGGCCGTCCCCTCGTCGTCCACGTCCAGGTGCCAGACCGCCCGCACCGCCCGCGGACCGACCGCGGACACCTGCACGCCCCGGTCGGTCGCCGCGCGCGCGAAGTCCGCTGCCGGCCACCCGGCCGGCGACACGTCGAACACGAGGATGTTGGTCTCGACCGTCAGCGGGTCGACCACCCCGGGGCACGCCTTCGCGAGCGCCTCCGCGACCGCATGGGTGCGCGCGTGGTCCTCGGCCAGCCGCGCGACGTGGTGGTCGAGCGCCCAGAGCCCGGCCGCGGCCAGGATCCCCGCCTGGCGCATGCCGCCGCCGTAGCGCTTGCGCCACACCCGGGCGCGGTCCACCAGCTCCCGCGACCCGACGAGCACCGAGCCGACCGGTGCCCCCAGCCCCTTGGACAGGCACACCGAGACCGTGTCGAAGAACTGCCCGTATGCCGTGAGCTCGACTGCCGTGGCCACGTGCGCGTTCCACAGGCGGGCGCCGTCGAGGTGCATCGCCACCCCGACCGGCCGGGTCCGCTCGCGCAGCTCGCGGATCGCCTCCAGGGGCTGGACCGTGCCGCCGCCGAAGTTGTGGGTGTTCTCGACGACCACGAGCCGGGTCGACACCTGGTAGGGCCCGGCGTCCGGCTGCATCAGCGCCACCGGCGCGGCCGGGTCGAGGAGCCCGCGCTCGGCCTCCCAGCTGCGGGTGGTGATGCCCGAGAACGCCGCGGCGGCGCCCATCTCGGCCCGCAGCACGTGCGCCAGGCTGTCGGCGAGCAGCTCCTCGCCCGGCTCGACGTGCAGCCGCAGCCCCAGCTGGTTGGCCATCGAGCCGGACGGGGTGAACAGCCCCGCCTCGTGGCCCAGCAGGTCCGCGACGCGCTCCTCCAGCGCGCGGACGGTGGGGTCCTCACCGTAGACGTCGTCGCCGACCTCGGCGTGGGCCATCGCCTCCCGCATCGCCGGCACCGGCCTGGTGACGGTGTCGGAACGGAGGTCGACCGTCCTCACGAGGCCTCGCCCAGCATCTCGGCGACGAGGAAGGCCAGCTCCAGCCCCTGCTGGTGGTTCAGCCGCGGGTCGCACAGCGTCTCGTAACGCTGGTGCAGGTCGCCGTCGTCGATGGCGCCCGCGCCGCCGAGGCACTCGGTGACGTCGCTGCCGGTCAGCTCGACGTGGATGCCACCGGGAACCGTGTCGAGGGACCGGTGCACCTCGAAGAAGCCGCGCACCTCGTCCACGACGTCGTCGAAGCGGCGCGTCTTGTAGCCGGACGCCGACTCGAAGGTGTTGCCGTGCATCGGGTCGCAGATCCAGGTGACCCGGGCGCCGGAGGCGGTGACCTTCTCCACGATGCCCGGGAGCGCGTCCCGCACCCGGCCGGCCCCCATGCGGGTGATGAAGGTCAGCCGGCCCGGCTCGCGCTGCGGGTCGAGGCGCTCGATCAGCTGCAGCACGTGGTCCGGGTCCGCAGTCGGGCCGAGCTTGACGCCGATCGGGTTGCGGATGCGCGAGACGAAGTCGACGTGCGCGCCGTCGAGGTGGCGGGTGCGCTCCCCCACCCAGACGAAGTGGCCGGACACGTCATACGGCTGTCCGGTGCGCGAGTCGATCCGGGTGAGCGGACGCTCGTAGTCGAGCAGCAGCGCCTCGTGGCTGGCGAAGAACTCCACCGTGCGCAGCGCGTCGAAGTCCACACCGCACGCGGCCATGAACTTCATCGCCCGGTCGATCTCCTTGGCGAGCCGCTCGTAGCGGGCCATGGCCGGGTTGGCGACGAAACCGCGGTTCCAGTCGTGCACCCGCTGCAGGTCGGCGAATCCGCCCTGCGTGAAGGCGCGCACGAGGTTGAGCGTCGCGGAACTGGCGTTGTAGGCACGCAGCAGCCGGTCCGGGTCGGGCGTGCGGGCCGCCTCGGTGAAGGCGAAGTCGTTGACCATGTCGCCGCGGTAGGCCGGCAATGTGGCGTCACCGCGGGTCTCGTTGCCGCTGCTGCGGGGCTTCGCGTACTGCCCCGCCATCCGGCCGACCTTGACCACGGGCGTGCTCGCGCCGTAGGTGAGCACGGCGGCCATCTGCAGGATGGTCTTGATCCGGTCGCGGATGTTGTCGGCGCTCGCGCCGGCGAACGTCTCGGCACAGTCCCCGCCCTGGAGGACGAACGCCTGCCCCTGAGCCGCCTGGGCGAGCCGGTCGCGCAGGATGTCGCACTCGCCGGCGAAGACGAGCGGTGGATAGCTGGCGAGCGTCCCCACGACCTGCTCGAGGGCGGCCCGGTCGGGCCAGTCGGGCTGCTGGGCGGCGGGCAGGTCGCGCCAGGCGTCCAGGCCCGCGGCGACGTCGGAGGAGCCGCGAGACGGGTCGGCGGCGACGTCGGGAGCTGCGTCGGTCGTCACCGTCTCAGGGTAGGTCGGTCCAGCCGGTGGACGGCCGCGGGTCCGGATTGCGGGACCATCAGCCGAAGAACGCGGCCACCTCGGCGTAGCGCTCCGGCGAGACCGTCTTGAGCTCACCGGTCGCCTCGGCCAGCGACACCCGGGCGATCTCGGTGCCGCGCAGCGCCACCATCGTTCCGAAGTCGCGCTCGTGCACCGCGTCGATCGCGTGCAGCCCCAGCCGGGTCGAGAGCACCCGGTCGTATGCCGTCGGAGGGCCTCCTCGTTGCAGGTGCCCGAGGACGACGGAGCGGGACTCCCTGCCGGTGCGCTGTTCCAGCTGCTCCGCGAGCCACTCACCGATGCCCCCGAGGCGCACGTGGCCGAAGGCGTCCTTCTCCTGGTCCTTCAGCGCCGACGCCCCGCCTGCCGGCTGCGCCCCCTCGGCGGCGACGACGATCGGCGCCACACCGCGCGCGTGGCACCCCTCCACCCACTGGCAGACCTGCGCGAGGTCGAACTCCTGCTCGGGGATGAGGACGACGTTGGCGCCGGTGGCCATGCCCGAGTGGAGGGCGATCCAGCCGGCGTGCCGGCCCATCACCTCGACCACCATGGTGCGGTGGTGTGACTGGGCAGTGGTGCGCAGCCGGTCGATCGACTCCGACGCGATGGACACGGCGGTGTCGAACCCGAACGTGTAGTCGGTGGCGGACAGGTCGTTGTCGATGGTCTTGGGGACGCCGACGACCCCGAACCCGTCGTCGGTCAGCCGCTTGGCGACCCCGAGCGTGTCCTCACCGCCGAGCGCGACGAGGGCGTCGACACCCGACGCCTCGAGGTTGTGCCGGATCCGGTCCAGGCCGCCGTCGACCGAGTAGGGGTTGGTCCGGGAGGACCCGAGGATGGTGCCGCCGACCTCGACCAGGCCCGCCACGTCCTCGCGGGTGAGGGGCCGGGTGAGCCCCTTGAGCGGTCCCCGCCAGCCGTCGAGGTAGCCCACGAACTCGTGGCCGTACTCCCCGGCACCCTTCGTGACCACCGCCCGGATGACGGCGTTGAGCCCGGGGCAGTCCCCGCCACCTGTCAGCACTCCGATACGCACGGGGCCGAACCTAGCGAATCCGGCGGGCGGAGGCTCGTCCGGCAGGCAGGCGGCCGCTCAACTATCGTCCGGTGCATGACCTACTCGATCGTCGCCGCCGTGGGCGACGCCTTCGGCGTGGCCGTCGCCAGCAGGTTCCTCGCCGTCGGCTCCGTGGTGCCGGCCGCCCGGATCGGCGTCGGTGCCGCCGCCACGCAGGCTGCGGCGAACGTGACGTGGAAGGGCCAGGGGCTGGAGCACCTGGCCGCGGGCCACCGCATCGACGAGGCCGTCCGGCTGCTCGTCGAGTCCGACCCCGACCACGACCACCGGCAGCTCGGGCTCGTGTCGGCCACCGACCAGGCCACGTGGACCGGCGCCGAGTGCATGGACTGGGCCGGCGGGGTGTGCGGGCGCGACGGGAGCGGCGGCTACGCGATCCAGGGCAACATCCTCGTCGGGGAGCAGGTCGTGCAGGACGCCGAGCGGGCCTGGCTGGACGCCGCCCACCTGCCGTTCGAGCACCGGCTGCTGGCCGCCCTGCTCGCGGGCGACCGGGCCGGCGGCGACCGCCGCGGGCGGCAGTCGGCCGCCGTCTACGCGGTCGCCCCGGGAGCGGGCTACGACCGCAGTGGCGTGCTGGTGGACCTGCGGGTCGACGACCACCCCGACCCGGTGGGCGAGCTGCACCGGCTCGTCGACCTCAACAACCTCTACTTCGGCTCCCCGACCAATGTGCTCCCCCTCGAGGGGTCGCTGGCCGAGGAGGTCCGCAGCCGGCTGCGCCGGCTCGGGCGGGAGGACGACGACCTCGACGCCGCGCTCACCGACTGGGCCGGCGAGGCCAACCTGGAGACCCGGCTGGCCCCGGGGGGGATCGACGCCCGGGTGCTGCAGGTACTGCGGGAGACGACCGCCGTGGAGGACACCACGCCGTGGGGCGACGTCGAGTGGACCAGCACGGGCCCGACCGAGCAGCCGCCGCGGGCAGGCTGAGGAGGCAGACATGAAGTGGCGACGCATCGACGACGGCAGCCGGACCGCGGCCTACGTCGCGGTCGGCGAGGTCGGCGACGAGGCGATGTCCTCGCTCAAGCAGCTCGTCACGGAGCAGGGCCTGGACGCCGCGCAGGTGACCGCCGTGGGCGCGTTCCAGCGCGCGGTCGTCGGGTGGTTCGACCGCGAGGCGAAGGACTACCGCCAGATCCCGGTGGACCAGCAGTGCGAGGTGCTCTCCCTGCTCGGGGACGTGGCCGTGTCGGACAAGGGTCCCCAGCTGCACCTGCACGCGGTGCTGGGCCTGCCGGACGGGACCACCCGCGGCGGCCACCTCATCGAGGGCCACGTCTGGCCGACGCTGGAGGTCATCCTGCGGGAGTCGCCCGCCGAGCTGCGCAAGACCTCCCGCCCCGAGATCGGCCTCGCGCTGATCGACCTCGACGACAGCTCCACCTGAGGTCGCAGCGACCGCCGCTCTGAGCGCGGATCGCTGCCCCTTCAGCGGGGGTCGCCGTCGAGGCCCGTGGCGATCGCGAACCGGACCAGCTCGATCCGGTTGTGCAGCTGCAGCTTGCCCAGCGTGTTCTGCACGTGGTTCTGCACCGTGCGGTGCGAGATGAACAGCTCGGCCGCGATCTCCTTGTAGCCCATGCCGGTCGCGACCAGCTTGAGCACCTCGAGCTCGCGCGGCGTCAGCTCCGGAGCCGGGTGGTCCGGCTGCGCCGGTGCCGCCGCCATGCGGCGGAACTCCCCGAGCACCAGCCCCGCCAGCCCGGGGGTGAACACCGCCTCGCCGGCCGCGGTGCCGGCCACCGCCTCCAGGAACTCCTCCCGCGACGCCGACTTCACCAGGTAGCCGCTCGCCCCCGCCTTGACCGCCTCGAGCACGTCCCCCTGCTCGGCACTGGCGGACAGGATCAGCACCCGGGTGGGCAGGTGCTCCTGCTGGAGGGCGGCACAGACCTCGTGGCCCGGCACACCCGGCAGGTTCAGGTCGAGCACGAGCACGTCCGGGCGGACGGCACGGGTGCGGTTCACCGCCGAGGGTCCGTCGTCGGCGGTGCCGACCACACGGAAGCCGGCGTCGCTGAGGTCCTGGGCGACGGCGTCCCGCCACATCGGGTGGTCGTCGGCGACGAGGACGCTCACCTCCGACGGCGGCCGCCGGTCGTTGCCCCCGGACTCGCTCACGCCTCCTCCTCACCGGTGCGCGGCACCTCGATCTCGACGGTCGTCCCCCTGCCGGGGACGGAACGGTATGCCGTCCGCCCGCCGAGGTCGCGCACCCGTCCGCGGATGCTGCTCGCCACGCCCATCCTGCCGCCGGCCTCCGCTGCTGCCAACCGTCCCTCGTCCATCCCGCGGCCGTCGTCGCGGACGGTGACCCGCACCCGCGTCCCCTCGTCCTCGACGAGCACCCAGGCCCGTGCGCCCTCGCCGGCGTGCCGGCGGACGTTGTCGAGGGCGCACGCCACGGCGGCACCGAGCTCGTCTGCCACGCGGCGCGGCAGCAGGACCGGCTCGCCGGGCGGCACCAGCTGGACCTGCGACCCGGCGAACCGGCCCAGCCGCTCGCGCAGGTCGACGGGGCCGGCCACCTGCCGGTCGAGCTCCTGCTCGGGCACCCCGCTGACGAGCGCGCGCAGCAGCAGCTCCTGGTCGGCGGCCATGGTGCCGAGCTCGGCAGCGGGCCCGCCCAGGTCCCGCCCGCGCCGGTGGATGTAGGCCAGTGTCTGCAGGACGCCGTCGTGGACCGTGCGGGCGAGCCGGTCCCGCTCGCGGACCCGCGCCTCGACCTCCAGGGCACGCTGCAGAGCGGTCTGGCCGGCCCGGGCCAGGTCGGCGCAGTAGCCGACGCACAGCCCGGCGAGGAGCAGCAGGACGATGTTGTCGACGGTGTGGGAGGTCGGGCTGCCGATCTCGACGAGGTCGGCCACGCCCACGCAGGCGGCCGCGAACAGCCCGCCGCGCCAGCCGGTCAGCACCGCCCAGGCCAGGACGGCGGCCGCCGGCCACGTGCCGGGAAGGGTGCGGGCGCCCCCGAGGATGGCCTCCGGCGTGTCGACCAGGCGGGTGGCCAGCACGGCGGCGCAGGCAAGGGCCAGCTCCGCCGCGACCAGTCGCAGGCCGCGGCGCCGGACGAGGAACATCGCCAGCGTCCAAGCCGCCAGCACGCCGAGCACGAGCCAGGCCAGCCAGGGCCGGGTCAGCTCGGCTTGCCGGTCCCACACCGTCCAGGCAGCCCACGCGAGCGCGAGCGGTCGCAGCACGTCCACGGCGCGCCACAGGGCAGCGACGACCGGGGGGCCGGGGGGAACCGCCGGTGCCGACCCGGTAGCGGGGGCCGGCGCGGGCCGGCGCCGGCGTCCCGCCGGGCGGAGGAGGGCCACGGCCGCGGTCCGTTCAGCTGGCGGCGCGCTCGTCGCCCGGGTTCGCGAGCCCGTCCGCGTCCTCCGGGGGCAGGTCGGTGGGGCCCGCGGCGGCGGCCGGGTCCTCGTCCTCGAGCGTGGCGCCGTCGCCCTTGATGCTGCGGTCGAGCCGGTCGAACCTCTCGGCGGCGTCCTGCTGCAGCTCGCGCGCCCGTGCGGCGGTCGCCCGGGCGGTGGCGCGGGCGGTGGCGAGCAGGCGCTCCTTCATCGTCGCGGCGTAGACGTCGACGTACTCCTGCCCGGACAGCAGCATCAGCTCGTACATCACCTCGTCGGTGACCGAGCGCAGGACGAAGCGGTCCTCCTCCATGCCCTGGTAGCGGGAGAAGTCGAGCGGGCGACCGATGCGGATGCCGATCCGCATGATCTTGGGGACCTTCTTGCCGGTCGGCTGCGCCTTGTCGGTGCCGATCATCGCGACCGGCAGCACCGGGGCCCCGGACTCGAGCGCCAGCCGGGCCACGCCGGTCTTGCCGCGGTAGAGCCGGCCGTCCGGCGAGCGCGTCCCCTCCGGGTAGATGCCGAGCAGCTCGCCCCGGTCGAGCACCTTGAGCCCGCTGTGCAGGGCTGCCTCGCCGGCCTGGCCGCCGGTGCGGTCGACCGGCAGCTGGCCGATCCCCTTGAAGAAGGCGGCGGTCAGGCGGCCCTTGACACCACGACCGGTGAAGTAGTCGGACTTCGCGAGGAACGTCATCCGGCGCGGCACCATCAGCGGCAGGAAGATCGAGTCCGAGAACGACAGGTGGTTGCTGGCGACGATCGCCGGCCCGGCCGCCGGGATGTGCTCCTCGCCCTGGACCCAGGGCCGGAACAGCAGCTTGAGCACCGGGCCCAGCACGATGGTCTTGAGCAGCCAGTAGAACACCCGGACCTGCACCTCCTGTTCGCGCGCGCCACGACTCGTCGCACTCTACGGCACCGGGCCGCGGTGACAACCCTGTCGCCGTGCGCTCCGGCTGGCCGGGAGAGGGTGTCCTGCGGGCCCCCGGCGTGCGAGGATCAGCACGTGGGTTCGGCACCGGCACGCCGGCGCCCCACCGAGCCGACGAGCGTCGAGGAGCCACCGTGCGAGTCCTTCCCGGAGCGGAGCCGTTCGCCCAGGACGGTTCCGCCACCGGTGTGCTCCTGTGCCACGGCTTCACGAGCACCCCGCAGAGCATGCGGCCGCTGGCCCGCCACCTGGCGGCGGCCGGCTACACGGTGCGCCTGCCCCGCCTCCCGGGGCACGGCACCAGCTGGCAGGACCTGAACCGCACCCGCTGGTGCGACTGGTACACCGCGCTCGAGGCGACCTTCGTCGAGCTGCGCGACCGCTGCGACCACGTGGTTCCCGTCGGGCTGTCGATGGGGGGCACCCTCGCCACCCGCCTCGCGGAGGAGCACGGGCGGGGGGTGGCCGGGCTGGTGCTGATCAACCCGGCATACCTCGTGCGCGACTGGCGGATGCCCGCGCTGCCGGTGCTGCAGCACGTGCTGCCCACCGTGCCCGGCATCGCCGGCGACATCCGGCGCCCGGGCGGGGAGCGGGAGCTGGGCTACGACCGGGTGCCGTTGAAGGCGCTGCGCAGCCAGACCGAGCTGTGGCGGGTCGTCGTGCGGGACCTGCCCCGGGTGACCCAGCCGGTGCTGCTGCTGCGGTCGGCCACCGACCACGTGGTCCCGGAGCAGAGCTCGCGGCTCATGCTCTCGCGCATCTCCAGCCAGGACGTGACCGAGGTCGTGCTGGAGCGGTCGGCGCACGTCGCCACCCTGGACCACGACGCCGAGCTCGTGCTGGCCGAGACCGAGAAGTTCGTCGAACGGGTCGCGGGAGGTGGGCGATGAGTGAGGCCCCCGGCGACGACCACCGCGACGAGCGCGGACCCGGCGACGCACACGGACCCGACCACTCCGAGGACGTGGACCGCCGCTTCGCCGAGATCGTCGCGCACTGGGACGACCCGGCCCCGGAGGGCGACCGCCGCCCGGCCGGCGGGAGCAGCGAGCCGGCCCCGGGTGCCGAGCGCCGCCGGCCGCCGGCGATCAACCCGCCCCCGTGGTCGGCCCGCCCACGCCCGCCGGAGCGGTCCGCGGCGGAGCGGCCGGCCGAACCCGACCGCGAGCCGCGGGAGCCGGATCCGGGGCAGCACGAACCTGCCGAGCCGGAGCGTCCTGCGCCGGAGCCCGCCTGGCGCGGCTACGAGGTCGCCGAGGAGGAGGAGCACTTCGTCCCCGCGCCCCCGCGTCCCCTTCCGGCCGGGGACCTGTCCTTCTGGGGGATCGTCGCGGGCCTGCTCGGCGGGCCGGCGCTGCTGCTCTACCTGGCGTTCTTCGACGGCGAGGCCGGTGGGCTCTGGGTCGCGGTCGGGCTCGGGCTGACGATCGGCGGCTTCGGCCTCCTCGTCGCCCGCCAGCCGCACCGGCGCGACGAGGACGACGACGACAACGGCGCGCAGGTCTGACCGGCGCCCCTCAGGTCGCCAGCGTCGTGCCGAGGTCGACCACGGTGGAGGTGACCTCGTCGGTCACGGGGACGACCGCCCCGGCGAACCCCGGCCAGCCGTCGGCCATCACCGCCGCTCCCGCAGTGCAGCTCAGGGCCACGACGGGCTCTCCCCCGCCCTCGACCGCCGCCCGCAGCTCGGCCAGCTGCGCGCTCCCGGCCGGCTCGGCCAGGTGCGCCCCGACGACCCGGCACGGCGGGTGACCGGGCAGGCGCAGGCGCGTGACGGCATACCCGCTGTGCCCGGACGAGCCGAGCGACAGGTGCCGTTCGTCCAGGGCGTCCAGCCGCAGCGAGGTGAGGACGGTGGTGCCGCCGCTGCGCCGGTGCGGGCCGCCGCTCCACATCAGGTCGAGGTGGTCGGCGAAGGCCGCGATCCGGTGCCCCGCGAACGGGTGCCCCGGCACCCGGTGCAGGACGACGACGTCGGGGCGCAGCGAGCGCAGGGTGACGACCGCCGCCTCCCGGTCCCGCCCCGAGCCCCACCGGTATGCCGCCACGCACAGCCGGCTGCTCACGCGGACTCCCCCGCCGGCTGGCTCGCGAGGCCGGACTGCTCGTCGGTGCGGGCGAGGTCGGCGGCCCCGATGAGGCCGGCGTCGTTGCCCAGGGCGGCGGCGACGATGCGCGCCTTCGGGCGGTAGCCCCGGCCGGTCAGCTGCCGCTCGAAGCCGGCGCGGGCCGGGCCGAGCAGCAGGTCGCCCGCCGCGCTCACCCCGCCCCCGATGACGAAGGTGCCCGGGTCGAAGGCGGCCGCGAGGTTGGCCAGGCCGATCCCGAGCCAGTCCCCGATCTCCGCGAGCAGCTCGCGCCCCATCTGGTCGCCCTCCCGGGCCGCCTGGGTGATGAGCGGGCCGGTGAGGTCCTCGAGCTTGCCCTCCACCCGCGCCTCGAGGTCCGCGGCGATCGGCGACTGGGCCAGCACCAGGGTGCGCGCCTCGCGGACGAGGGCGTTGCCGCTGGCGTACTGCTCCCAGCACCCGCGGTTGCCGCACTCGCAGCGCAGCCCCTCGGGGACGACCTGCATGTGGCCGTACTCGCCGGCCATGCCGAAGCGTCCGCGCTGCACCTCGCCGTTGACCAGCAGCCCCCCGCCGATGCCCGTGCCGAGGGTCACCATCATCAGGTGGGTCTCCCCCCGGGCGGCGCCGAACCGCCACTCCGCCCACGCGGCGGCGTTCGCGTCGTTGTCGACCCAGACCGGGATGCCCAGCCGCTCGGTGAGGGCGGTCCGGATCGGCTCGTGCCGCCAGGACAGGTGGGGCGCGAACACGACGGTGGACCGGTCGGCGGACACGAAGCCCGCCGCGCCGATCCCGATCGCGCTGACCCGCCGCCCGTCCGCGAGCCCGATCAGGTCGTGCACGACGTCGACGATCGCCTGCTCGACGACCGCGGGGTGCGTCGACCGGTGCGGGGTGTCCCGACGCGCCCGGTGGGAGATGCTGCCGTCGGTCGTGACGAGACCTCCGGAGATCTTCGTGCCGCCGATGTCGATGCCCACCGCGACGGGTTCACTCACGGGGCGACTCCTTCTGCTGCCAGCGTGGCAGCTCCGATGATGCCGGCGGCGTTGCCGAGCGTGGCCAGGGCGAACCGGGCCTCCGGCCGGTGCCCGCGCCCGGTCAGCTGCCGGCGGTATGCCGTCTGCGCCGGTTCCAGCAGCAGGTCACCGGCCTCGCTGACACCGCCGCCGAGGACGATGAGCTCGGGGTCGAGGATCGCCGCCACCGAGGCGGCGCCCTCGCCGAGCCAGCGACCCAGGTCGGCCACGAGCTCCAGTGCGGCCGGGTCGCCATCGTCGGCGAGCCGGGTGACGTCGGTGCCCCGGAGCCGGTCCGGCTCTCCCCCGCACGCCTCGATCAGCTTGGCCGCGTGCGGGCTGCCCGAGGAGACCAGGTCGCGCGCCTCGCGCAGGAGGGCGTTGCCGCTCGAGTACTGCTCCCAGCAGCCGCGGTTGCCGCAGCCGCAGCGGATGCCGTCCGGGACCACGCGCATGTGCCCCAGCTCGGCGGCCACCCCCCACGCCCCGCGCAGCAGCCGGCCGTCGAGGACGACGCCGCCGCCCACGCCGGTGCCGACGGTGAGGAAGACCATGTCGTCGACATCGCGAGCCGGGCCGAAGCGGAACTCGCCCCACGCGGCGGCGTTGGCGTCGTTCTCGATGATGACGGGCAGCTCGAGGGCGGACTCGAGGCGGCGCTTCATCGGCTCGTCCCGCCAGGCCAGGTTGGGGGCGAACAGGACGGTCGCCCCCGACTTGTCGATGAAGCCGGCGCAGGCCACGCCGACCGCGGCGACGTCCCGGCCGGCGGACAGCTCGCGGACCAGGTCCGCGGCCGCGCCCGCGATCGCGTCCGGGTCCTGGGCGGGGGACGGCTTCCGGCCGGTGGCCAGCAGGGTGCCCCGGTCGTCGACGACACCGCCGCCGATCTTCGTGCCGCCGATGTCGAGGCCGATGGTGAGGGTCACGAGGGGTCCTCCTCCCCGGGTTCGTGCCGGGCCGTCGGGTCCTCGGCCGATGCTCCGTCGCCCTGCTGCTCGTCGGCTGCCTGCCGGCGCTGCTCGGCCAGCTCGTGCAACGCGGTCGCGGCCATGCCGGCGACGTCGGCGACCCGCTCGAGGGTCTCGGGCCGGATCGAGCGGAGCAGCGCGATGCCCTGGCAGATCGGGCACAGCCGGCAGGCGGCCGCCTCACCGGCCCGGTGGCACGAGCAGGTGCACCCGGCCGTGGTTCCGTCCGCGTCCGGTCCCGGCTGCTGCCCGCCGTCGGGTCCCGGTGGCTGCTCACCGTCCGGGGCGCCGCCCTGCTCCTCGTCGCCGTCCGCCCACCTGCTCAGTGACTGCACCAGGCGCGCGGCCTCCTCGGCGACCGTGCCGACCGGCTGCCCGTGCCGTCCGCCCGCTCCCGTGGGGTGGGGCCCCGCACCCTCAGCCCTCGGCACGCTTCTTGAGCTCCTTGAGCGCGGTGTCCACGATGACCTTCTCGGCCTTGCGCTTGAGCATGCCGAGCATCGGGATCCTGACGTCGACGGCCAGCCGGTAGCTGACGTGTGTCCCCTCCCCCTGCGGCGCCAGGGTGTAGGACCCGTCGAGCGCCTTGAGCACCTGCGCCTCGACGAGGCTCCAGCTGACCGTCCCGGTGCCGTCCTCGGCGACGTCCCAGTCGTACCCGAGGACGTAGGTGTCCTTGATCGCCCCCGCGTCGAGGGTGAAGCGCACCCGGTCCGCCCAGCCGCCGTCGTCCTCGGCGAGCACCTCGGTCTCCTTCACGTCGCCGGCCCACTGCGGGTAGCGGTCGAAGTCGGCGATGACATCGAGCACGACCCCGGGCGGTGCCTCGATGTCGATGCTGGACTCGGTGCGGGCGGCCATGCGCCGAAGGGTACAGGCGACGCCGCAGGTCACGACCGGGTGACATCGCGCTCCGGGCTTCCGATCGCCACCTCCCGGGCACCGCCTCGCTGGGTATGGTGCGAGTACCGCGCGGGCCACCAGCGGCCGCGGTCGACACTGACAGGAGGCGCCGTGAAGCACATCGCCGTCCCGCCGGTCGTGCCCGTGACCGACGAGGGCAACCTGGCCGACCTGCCCCGCGACAACGCGGCCCGCCTCCCCGAGAAGGTGGTGCTCGCGAAGCGCTCGGGCTCCGGGTGGGAGGACGTGACCGCCGCGCGGTTCCTCGAGGAGGTGCGCGCCCTGGCCAAGGGCCTGGTCGCCGCCGGCATCGAGGTGGGCGACCGCGTCGCGATCATGAGCAAGACCCGCTACGAGTGGACCCTCGCGGACTTCGCCGTGTGGACCGCCGGAGCGGTCCCGGTCCCGATCTACGAGACCTCCTCCAGCGACCAGGTGCAGTGGATCGTCGGCGACTCCGGGACCGTGGCGGCCATCGTCGAGACCCCGGCCCACGCCGCGCTGCTCTCCGGGGTCCGCCCGGACCTGCCCACGCTGCGGGACGTGTGGCAGATCGACACCGGCGGGCTGGACGAGCTCGCCGCCGCCGGGAAGGAGGTCACCGACGCCGACCTGGACGCGCGCACGGCGGACGTCCGCCGGCACGACATCGCGACGATCATCTACACCTCCGGCACGACGGGCCGCCCGAAGGGCTGCGAGCTGACGCACGACAACTTCATGGCCCTGTGCGAGAACACCATCGAGCGGCTCGGCTCGGTCGTCAGCGCCGAGGGCGCGTCGACGCTGCTGTTCCTGCCGCTGGCCCACGTGTTCGCCCGATTCGTCGAGGTGCTCTGCGTCGCGGCGGCCGCCCGCATGGGCCACACCTCCGACGTCAAGAAGCTGCTGGACGACCTCGCGACCTTCAAGCCCACCTTCGTGCTCGCGGTGCCGCGCGTCTTCGAGAAGATCTACAACTCCGCCGAGCAGAAGGCCGAGGGCGAGGGCAAGGGCCGCATCTTCCGGCTCGCGGCCGACACGGCGGTCACCTACAGCCAGGCCCTGGACGCCGGCTCACCCGGACTGCTCCTGCGCGGCAAGCACGCGGTCTTCGACGCCCTGGTCTACGGCAAGCTGCGGGCCGCCATGGGCGGTGCGGTGCAGTACGCCGTCTCCGGCGGGGCGCCGCTCGGCCCCCGCCTCGGCCACTTCTTCCGCGGCATCGGCGTGACCGTCCTGGAGGGCTACGGCCTCACCGAGACCACGGCACCGGCCACCGTCAACACCCCCGAGCTGATCAAGATCGGCACCGTCGGCCCGCCGCTGCCCGGGGTCGCGGTGGCCATCGCCGACGACGGCGAGATCCTCATCAAGGGCAACAACGTGTTCGCCGCCTACCGCAACAACCCCGAGGCGACCGCGGAGACGCTGGTCGATGGCTGGTTCCACACCGGTGACCTCGGCGAGCTGGACGACGACGGCTACCTGCGGATCACCGGCCGCAAGAAGGAGCTGCTCGTCACCGCCGCCGGCAAGAACGTCGCGCCCGCCGTGCTCGAGGACCACATCCGGGCCCACCCGCTCATCTCCCAGTGCATGGTCGTCGGCGACCAGCGGCCGTTCATCGCGGCGCTCGTCACCCTCGACGAGGAGATGCTGCCCACCTGGGCGGCCAACCACGGCCTCGACGGCATCTCCCCGGACGACGCGATCCGCGACGAGGTGGTCCTCGCCGAGGTCCAGCGCGCCATCGACGACGCGAACAAGACCGTCAGCCGGGCTGAGTCGATCCGCAAGTTCGTGGTGCTGCCCGGCGACTTCACCGAGGACAACGGCTACCTCACCCCCTCGCTGAAGCTGCGCCGCAACGTCGTGATGCAGGACTTCGCGTCCCAGGTCGAGGGCCTGTATGCCGGTCGCGCCCCCGCCGGGGAGCAGCCCGCCCCCCGCTGACCGCGCGCACCATCCCCGAGATCGGGCCCGGCAACCGCCTCACCCCCGGCCCCGCGCACACCATCCCCGAGATCGGGCCCGCTGTGCGTGGGCGGGTGGCCCGCGTGGGGTCAGCTCAGTGCCGACTCTGCTGCCAGGCCCGGGCCTGGGCGATGCGCCAGGGCGGGCTGGGGTGGCTCGAGAACCACCACGTCTGCCACCAGGCCGGGGTGAGGTTGCTGAGGTTGGAGACCGCCAGGTCCCGCTGCATCCGCACGAAGGCCGGCACGTCATGGGTCGCCTCGAGCGCTCGGACATCGGCCGTCGCCTCGATCCGGCGGCTGACCGTGGTGGTGAGCGGCGCGACGACATACGGGGCCGTGGCGGCGATCGCGAGGACGAGCGCGCCGGTGCGCACGACACCGGCCCGGCGCGTGCTCCCGGGCGTGAAGACCCGGCGGCCACGGCGGGTCGCGAGCAGCAGCGAGAGCGCGAGCACGCCGGCGAGGGCGCCGGTGGCACCGATCGCGGTGCCGCGGGCGACGTCCTGGTCCTCGACGTGCCCGAGCTCGTGGGCGACGATCGCGAGCACCACCCCCGGGTCGCTGTGTGCGTCGTCGAGCACGGTGTCGTCGATGACCACGCGACGGGTCGCCCCGAGACCCGAGACATGCGCGTTCTCGCCCGTGGTGCGCCGCGAGGCGTCCGCGACGACGACGTGCACGTCACCGAGGCCGTCCCGGTGCGCGAGTTCGTGGATCGAGGCGGTGAGCGGGCCGTCGGGCAGCGGCTCGACGGAGTTGAACGCCGACTCCACCACCACGGGGTAGACCGCCGACCCGACCACCGTCAGGGCTGCCGCAGCACCCGCGGCCACGTAGGGCCAGTGGCGGGGCAGCCGGCGCACGAGCCAGAACAGCAGCAAGATGCCGACCACGGCGGCCCCCGTGGAGATGCCCCAGCTGACCGCCTGGTCCCGCACCCACCCGGCCCAGCCCTGGGTCGACAGCCCGAACGCGCGCAGCACCCGGTGGTCGTGGACGGCGATGGGGGCGGCGACGAGCCACTGGGCGAGCGCGACGGCCACCACGACGGCGACGAGAACCGGCCAGCGCCAGCGCACCGTGCGATCGGCTCCCCGGGCGACCCGGCGGGCGGCCGCGACCACGACGCCCCAGGGGACGAGCACCTGGAGCAGGAGCGCCACGTAGGGCCACGGGCCCAGCGCGTCCCGGAAACGCTCGGCGCGGGCGACCTGGTGCTCCCCGAACGAGGCGCGCACGTCCGGGTGCACCGGCGGCGCACCCGCACCGAGCGGCTGCCACGGGGTGAGCCACCCGACCACGACCGTGAAGACCACCGCCGCCAGCACCGTGCAGACCAGCAGCGGACGCAGCGCCGGCCCGGCGGGCGCGGCCTCCCGGTTCATGCGGCCCTCCCGCTCATGTGGCGCCCCCGGCTCGTGCTGCGTTCCGGATCATGCTGCCTTCCCGGACGAGCGGCCGAGCCACTCGCGCCAGCCGGTGACCAGCCGGTCCTGGCCGACACCGAACACGCTGCGCGCCGCCGCACGGGCGCGGGCGGCCGCGTCGCCGGCCCCCGGTCCGGCGGCGGTGCGGTAGAACGCGACCAGCCCCTCCTCGCCGAACCGTTCGGCCAGGTAGGAGCAGAACAGCCACGCCTCGTGGTAGGCGCGGGTGGCCGCCGCGTCCGAACCGTCGAACGCGGCCTCGCCCGGGAGCGCGGTGGGAGCCCGACCGGCCCGGCCGTCCCGGAGCAGGTCCGGCGCGACGGAGGCGGTGGGCAGCCGCACGGTCGACCAGGCGACGTACTCGGCATACCCCTCGGACAGCCACAGGGGCACCTCGCTCGTGGTCGTCGCGCGGGTGGCGACGTGGGTGACCTCGTGCAGCACGACGACCCGCCGACCGTTCGGCCGCAGCTCCGCGTAGGCGGCCGGGTTCACGACCACCACGTCGGCACCGGCCGGCTCACCGGTCACCAGCGGGCCGACGGTCACCGCGGCGACGTCGGCGCCGCCTCCCCCGTGCGCCCCGGCCAGGCCCGACAGCGTCGCGAAGTCGGCGGAGCTCCGGGGCAGCACCACCACGACCGGACGGTCCCACCCGGACCAGTGCGCCGCGACCGCGGGGACCGCCTCGTCGCTGAGGCGGGCGTAGGTCCGCAACCGCTGTCGGTCGACGTTCCCGAGCACGAGGGCGTGCTCCTCGTGGCGCACCCGGAGCCCGGGCAGCTGCCAGAGCTGCC
Source organism: Segeticoccus sp. (assembly GCA_035690725.1). Classification (GTDB taxonomy): domain Bacteria; phylum Actinomycetota; class Actinomycetes; order Actinomycetales; family Dermatophilaceae; genus DASSKF01. The sequence continues at coordinate 3,895 of DASSKF010000109.1, read as the reverse complement.
GCTCGCCGGGGCCGTCGGCGACGTCGACGACGCGCCAGCCACCCTCGGTCCCGGAGCCGCGCTGGACGGTCAGGGACTGCCGGAAGGTGCGGGAGCCGGTCCAGGGGCCGGCCAGCGAGAACCGGCCACCCACGCGCACCTGCACGGTGTGCCGGCCCGACCCGGTCGATCCGGTCGATCCGGTCGATCCGGTCGATGCGGTCGATCCGGTCCGGCCAGCGGCCGGTCCCGTGCGCTGCGCCGGCCGCGCCAGCTCGGCGGAGGTGTAGCGGAAACCGCGGACCGGCAGCTGCCGCAGGTGGTCGAAGGCGTGGGCCTGCGCGGAACGGACGCCCGGGGCGACATCGCCCGCCAGCGTCCCCAGCCAGGCCTGCCGGTCACCGGCGGCCACCGCACTCGCCCGCCGGACCAGCAGCCGGTGCACACCGGACGGCACGGAGACGAACGCTCCCGGCTGCGCGCCCCGACGACGAGCGGCGGTGACGTCCCCGTGCCGCGAGGGTTGACCGGTGGCTTCCGGGGCGGTTGCCACGGGCGGGGAGGAGGTGGAGGGTTCCGTCACGTGGGCGCGCGAGCGCTGGCCGCCGGCGCAGCCGCTGGTGGCCGCGAGTGCGCACAGGACCACGGCGAGCAGACCGCCCCGCGCGCGTCCGGCGCGGCGGCGGTGGTGGTCGGCGGGCACGCCTCATCGTAGGCAGCGCGTGGCCCGCGCGGCTCAGCTCACGGCACGGTAGGCACCCCACGCCTCGCGCCGAGCACGCAGTCCCGCCGCCTCCTGCGGCGCCACGAGGCCGGCCTCGACGAACGCCGCCACGGCGGCCCGCTCGTTCGCGTCGAGCGGCAGCTCCGCCCGAGGCTGCCTCGCGTCGGCCGCCCGGCCGACGGCCGCCACGCGCCGCTCGGGGCCGGGACGAGCGTCGCCACCGACCACCGGATCGGGCAGCGGCGCCGGCGTCGAGAGCAGCGTGGTGACCATGCACTCCTGGCACCGCTGCCCTCGCACGGGGCATGACTGGCAGTCAATGAGCATCTGGCCCTCCTCCTGCTGGCATTGGCCGGACCCGCCCGGCGAGCCCGCGTGCTCCGGCCGCCCTGTGCGACCTCGTGACCGACACGCTAGGTCCGGGGTCCGACAGCCCGGTTCCTGCGCGAGGTGACCGGTGGGACGAGCGTGTCGGACGGGGTCTGTCGGACTGGCCCCTTAGCGTCAGCCACATGGAAGCCGTCCAGGGCACGCTCGACGAGCTGGGCACCCCGTTGCCCGAGGTGACCTTCGTCGTGGTCGACCTGGAGACGACGGGGGGCAGCCCGGCCGGTGCCCACATCACCGAGGTCGGCGCCGTGAAGGTGCGCGCCGGCGAGGTGCTCGGAGAGTTCCAGACCCTCGTGCGGCCCTCCGAGCCGATCCCCGCGTTCATCTCCGTGCTGACCGGCATCACCAACCAGATGGTGGCCGGCTCGCCGCGCATCGACACGGTGCTGCCCGCCTTCCTGGAGTTCGCGCACGGGTGCGTGCTGGTGGCGCACAACGCCCCGTTCGACATCAGCTTCCTCAAGGCGGCCGCCGCGCAGACCGGGCACGTCTGGCCCGGGCACCGGGTCGTGGACACCGCCCAGCTCGCCCGGCAGCTGGTGACCCGCGACGAGGCGCCCAACCGCAAGCTGGCCACCCTGGCCCACCTGTTCGGCGCCACGACCACGCCGGACCACCGGGCCCTGCACGACGCCCGCGCGACCGTCGACGTGCTGCACGCGATGCTCGCCCGCGTCGGCAACCTCGGCGTGACGACGATCGAGGAGCTGGCGAGCTACTCCGGGCGGGTGACACCGGCGCAGCGGCGCAAACGGTTCCTCGCCGACGACCTCCCGACGGCGCCCGGCGTCTACATCTTCAAGGACGGGCAGGGACACCCGCTCTACGTCGGGACCTCGACCAACATCCGTCGCCGGGTCCGCAGCTACTTCACCGCGAGCGAGCAGCGCACCCGCATGGCCGAGATGGTGGGCATCGCCGAGAGCATCACGCCGATCGTCTGCCAGACCCCGCTCGAGGCGGAGGTGCGCGAGCTGCGCCTGATCGCCGAGCACCAGCCCCGCTACAACCGCCGGTCACGCCGGCCCGACCGGATGCCCTGGGTCAAGCTCACCGCCGAGCCGTTCCCGCGGCTGTCCATCGTGCGCGACGTGCGCGACGACGGTGCCCGCTACGTCGGGCCGTTCTCGTCGCGCGGTGCCGCCGAGGCCGCCGTCGCCGCGGTCCACGAGGTCGTCCCCCTGCGACAGTGCACGAAACGGCTCTCCCGCAACGGCGGCTCCAGCGCCTGCGTGCTCGCCGAGATGGGGCGCTGCGGCGCCCCCTGCACGGGCGAGCAGACCGTGGAGGAGTATGCCCGGGTGGTCGAGCAGGCCGCGGCCGCCCTCACCGGGGACGCCCGCCCCGTCGTGCGCGCGCTGCGGGCGCGCATGGACCTGCTCGCGACCCAGGAGCGCTTCGAGGACGCCGGCAGCGTGCGGGACCGGATGCTCCAGCTGGTGCGGGCGGCCGCCCGGGCGCAACGGCTGGCTCCCCTGGCGGCCACCCCGCAGCTCGTCGCGGCCCGGAGGACGCCCGACCGCGGGTGGGAGCTGGTCTGCGTCCGGCACGGGCGGCTCGCCGGCACGTCGGTGGCGCCGCCCGGCGCCGACCCGATGCCGTTCGTCGAGGCCCTCTGCGCCGCGGCCGAGGTCGTCACTGCCCGGGTCGCCCCCGCTCCGGCGGCGTCGACCGAGGAGACCGAGAAGGTCCTGCGCTGGCTCGAGGCCCCCGGGGTGCGCATCGTCTCGCTGGACGGTGAGTGGACCTGCCCGCTGCACGGCGCCGGCAGTGCGCGGGACCGGCTCGAGCCGCTCGTGGCGTCGGCCCACGACGTGGTCGGCTTCGACGAGCCACGTCGCGCCGGCACCCTGCACCAGCCACCCGGCGCGGTGCTGTCCGCCGCCGGGTGAGCGCACGCCGAGCGGGCACCGAGTCGGGCCGGTCCGGCACACCGCAGCGCCCGGGAGGCACCGGATAGGGTGACGAGCGTGATTTCCGCGATCGTCCTGATCAGGTGCGAGGTCTCGCGCATCCCCGAGGCCGCCGAGGCCATCGCCGAGATCGAGGGGGTGAGCGAGGTCTACTCGGTGACCGGCGACGTCGACCTCATCGCGGTGGCGCGGGTGAGCCGGCACGAGGAGTTCGCCGACGTGATCGCCGACCGGATGAACAAGGTGGAGGGCGTCCTCGACACCTCGACCCACATCGCGTTCCGGACCTACTCCTCGCACGACCTCGAGGCGGCGTTCAGCCTGGGCCTCGACGACGCCTGAACGACCCCCCTCCGACCGGACACCCGGTGCGCGAGTGATCCGGGGCCCACGAGGGCACAAGCCTCGCGGAAGCCGTGTCCGGTCGGGAGGTGGGCGGCTCAGCCCAGCCGGGTGGTCGCCTCGACCCAGCGGTGCAGCACGTCGGCGGCCGCGCCGGAGTCGATCGCCTGCTCCGCCCGGTCCATCGCCTCCCGCAGGTGCGGCACGAACTCTCCGTGGCCGGTGCCCCGGTCCGGCCGGGTGAGCGCCAGCCCCACGCCGGCGTTGAGCAGCACCGCGTCGCGCACGGCCCCACGCTCACCCGCGAGCAGGGACCGTACGACCTCGGCGTTGTGGGCGGCGTCGCCGCCGCGCAGGGCGGACAGGGGGTGTCGGTCGATGCCGAGCTCCGCCGGGTCGATGGTGTGCTCGCGGACTTCGCCGGCGCGGACCCACCACACCGACGTCGTCGTGGTGACGGTCACCTCGTCGAGGCCGTCGTCACCGCGGAAGACGGCCGCGTCCCGCCCCCGCTCGGCGAAGACTCCCGCCATGAGGGGGGCCATCT
>DASSKF010000108.1:0-2399 GCA_035690725.1 Segeticoccus sp. | reverse complement strand
TGGGGCGCCACGAGCCCTCGGGGTTGCTCGGGTAGTCGTCGGGCACCAGTAGGCCGTGGTCCGCGAGCGCCTGCGCGCCGCTTCGCCACACCTCACGCTGCGCATCGGTGAGGGCTTCCCATGGACCCGCACAGGGGCCGTCCTCGACGTCCCACGCGTGCAGCACCCGCGCCGCCTGCTCGACCGCAGAAACGCTCTCAGCACCCGCAGAATCGCCGGGCGTGGCGTTCATCGCGTGCCACGACGGACCCCAAGGCGTTCCCTGCGCCTCTGTGCGCCGTTCTCCCGCGTCCGCGTCCACGGACACGCTCACGGCCCGTTCGTCGCTCTCCGTGGCTCCTGTGAAGCCAGAGCGGGTCGTTTCGGGGTCGACGGTGGTGGCGTGAGCGGTGATGACGGCCCAGAGGTCCAACACCGGATCGAAGCTCTTGGTGAACTCAATCGCAGCCATGGCAGATCGCTGCGCACCGACTTGCTTCCGTCGCCAGCGCTCCGCCAGCTCCTCCAACACCTCCACCGGCACCACCCGCGCGGCCCCTGACCCGGAACGTCCCTCGGCGGGTGCGTCGGCCGGGTGGGCGGCGAGGACGGCGCGGAGGTTCCGCTCTGCCACCCACCATGCCTGCCCGGCAGCCACGTCCACGTGCTGCTGCGTCGTGCCGGGTGGCTCACGATCAGCATCGGCCCGGCGTTGCGCCCAGGTATCGGCGAACCCGTCCGCGAGCGCCTCCAGTGCCCCTCGCAGGCCGTCTGCGGCCTCGCGCGTGAGGGGCTGGGGTACCCCCGAGCCGTTTTCGTCGCTCTCGCGGCGATCTGTGAAGCCTGAGGGGGTACTGCGGGCGTCGTCGTGGGCCTGCGGGTGCGGGTCGTAGCGGGTCACTTGGTCTCCTCGGTTGTGGTGATGGTGAGCGTCAGATTCGGTGAGGCGGACTTGGGACCGGCCTCGATGGACACCCGGATCAGGTGCTTGCAGTCGTCGTCCGGGATCAGACCTGCGTCCACGACGCCATCGATGCACGCCTTCACGGTCGGCATCAGGTTGTGCGCGTCCCAGCGGCCCCCGCGGGACTTGTGCACGACCGCGTCGATGGCGACGGGCGTCGGGATCGGGCGGAGGTCGCGTGCGAGCCATGCCGTCTGGGTGCGCCATGCCCCGGTCGGCCCCGAGCGTTGCGACCAGTGCCCGTTTCGGTCGTTCATCGACAGCCACCGGGCGGGCTGAGGGACGATGATGCGCGCCATGTCGGGTGTCCAGATGCTCACGACGCCCCCCGCTCGAACCCGGACGGCACCCACGGCGAGCGCAGGTCCCCAACCCGGGAGTAGTGCGCCTCCCAGCCCAATCGGACGGTCACGTTCGACACCCCGTGTCGATGCTTCGGGATGTGCACCTCGAGCTCGTCCGGGGCGGCCTCCGGGTCCCGGTGCAGCAGCAGCACGACCGACGCGTCCTGCTCCAGCGAGCCCGACTCGCGCAGGTCCGCCATCGTCGGGCGTCGGTCGGTGCGGTGCTCGGAGGACCGGTTCAGCTGCGACAGGACCAGCACCGGAACCTGCAGTTCCTTCGCGAGCAGCTTCAACGCCCGGGACATGGCCGTGACCTCCTGCTGCCGAGACTCGGACTTGCGTCCGCTGCTCATGAGCTGCAGGTAGTCCACGACCACCAACCCGAGGTCGTGCCGGCGGGACAGGGTGCGGCACACCGAGCGGATGTGCGCCGGGGTGATCTCGGCCGTGTCGTCCACGGTCAGCAGGTCCGGCACCAGCTCGCGGATCCGGGTCGACGCGGTGGCGATGCGACCCCAGTCGTCGTCGGTGAGTTCGCGGCGCAGGACGTGCGTGGCCGAAATCGACCCGATCGCGGACAGCATCCGGTGGTACAGCTCGACCTTGGACATCTCCAGGCTGAAGACCGCGGCGTGCTTGTGCCGGTAGGCGACGTCCAGTGCGGCCCCGACACCGATCAGGGACTTCCCGGTCCCGGGGCGCGCACCGACGATGTAGAGATCCCCGGGACGCCAGCCGGCGATGATGCGGTTGAGCTCGGCCCAGGGTGTCGGCAGTCCGGCGGTGTCGTCCTCCAGCGCGGACAGGGCCGCCTCGAGGTCCCCCTCGGGGTCGACCTGCGTGGTGCGGCCGGTGGCGGCGGCGTCGACCTCGGCGCGGGCGGCGTCGATCAGGTCGCCCACGTCGCTGTCCCCGTCGCCGTGTGCCATCTGCACGATGCGGGTCCCGGCGGCGGCGAGACGTCGCAGGGTGGCGCGTTCGGCGACGATGTCGGCGTAGTGGCCGGCGTTGGCCGCGGTGGGGGTGGCGGTGACGAGCTGGTGAAGGTACGCCTGCCCGCCGATGCGGCCGAGGTTGCCGGTGCGCTCCAGGTGGTCGGCGACGGTGATCGC
>DASSKF010000107.1:0-9795 GCA_035690725.1 Segeticoccus sp. | reverse complement strand
TCGAAGCGGTGCACCGGCTCCTCGACCCGCGTCCCTGCCCGGGCCATGAGCCGGACGAGCAGCCGGCGGGTCAGCCCGCGGAAGTCCCCCGCGGTGCTCGACATGCTGGCGTCGAACGTCCCGTGGGAGTGGCTCTGCCGGGCCCAGTAGCCCGAGTGGGTCACCACCACGCGCGCATCCGGCACCACCCACCCGTTCGGGCCGCGGCGCAGGGTTCGCCGGGCGCCCTCCTCGACCGCCGTGAAGAAGGCCGGCGGGAGCGAGCCCGGGCCGTACTCCTCGGCCAGGGTCGCGGCGAGGACCTCCCGCTGCACCTCCCCGTAGAGCGAGACGTGCAGGTCCCCACCGCGTCGGCCCTCGGGCAGGCGCACCGAGATGAGCGGGTCCTGCTCGGCGAGCTCGGTCAGTGCGGTGTGCAGCGCGGCGCGGTCGCCGGGGCGGCACGGCACGACGACCGCCTCCAGCGACGGCGGCGGGAAGCGGTGCCCGTGCTCGCGACCGGGGAGGGGCGTGCCCAGCACGTCCCCCACCCGCGCCGTGGACAGGCCCCGGACCCGGGCGATGTCGCCCGGACCGACCGACTCGGTCGGCTGGTCCCCGCCCGGTCGCAGCACCTGCAGGCCGGTCACCTTCGCCGGGCCGGCCGGCAGCTGCAGCCGGGTGCGGACGCGCAGCTCCCCGGCGAACACCCGGACATGGGCGACCTTCTCGCCGGCGTCGCCGCGCTCGATCTTGAACACCGCAGCGGACAGGCCGGTCTCGCCGGCAGGTCGGTCCGGGGCCGCTTCGCCGTCGCTGCCCGGCAGCAGGTCGACCAGGCCGGCGACCAGGTCGCCCACGCCTTCCCCGGTCCGGGCCGAGCCCACGAAGAGCGGGTGGACGAGGCCGCGCCGCGTCTGGACGCCGAGCTCGTGGCGCAGCCGCCGGTCGTCGACCGAACCGGCGTCCTCCACCCAGTCGGCGAGCAACCCGTCGTCCGCCCGGGTGAGCACGTCGAGGAGACGGGCGCGTGACGGAACGAGGGGCGGGTGCGGGTCGGCATACCGCTCGACCCCGGCGCCGGGTCCGCCCGGGTGCCGGGCCGCCGTCAGCGGGACCACCGCGGGGGTCAGCGACTCCTCGACCTGCCGCACCGCCCGGTCCGGGTCCGCACCCGAGCGGTCGATCTTGTTGACGAGCAGCACGGTCGGGACGCGCAGCCGCTGCAGCGTGTGCAGGAGGATGCGGGTCTGCGGCTGCACACCCTCGACGGCGGACAGGACGAGCACCGCCCCGTCGAGCACGGTGAGGGCGCGCTCGACCTCGGCGATGAAGTCCGAGTGGCCCGGCGTGTCGATGAGGTTGACCGCGACGTCGTCGACGCGGAAGGCCGCGACGGCCGAGCGGATGGTGATGCCGCGCCGCTGCTCAAGGGCGAGGGTGTCGGTGTGGCTGGTGCCGGCGTCGACGCTGCCGGCCTCGTCGATGGCACCGGCGGTCAGCAGCAACCGCTCGGTGAGGGTGGTCTTACCGGCGTCGACGTGCGCCAGGATGCCGAGGTTGAGTGTGCGCATGCAGCGTCGTTGCTCCCATGTCCGAGGTGCACGTGTGTGCCTGACGGGGCATGACAGCTGCTCGCACGGTCGTCTCCTGCTCGAGTGGGTCGGTGCGCGTCCAGCGTGGCGCGGATCGGGTCCGGCCCGCCACTGGATTTCCGGTGAGCCCGTCGGTGGTCGGCACTACGCTGCGGGACCACGAACCACGCTGAACCGGCACGACGACGGAGGATCCCATGACGTTACGGCTCAACCCCTACATCTCGTTCCGCGACGACGCACGGCAGGCGATGGAGTTCTACCGCGGCATCTTCGGTGGTGAGCTGACCGTCAACACCTTCGGGGAGTTCGGCCACCCGAACGAGGCCGAGGCCGACAAGGTGATGCACGCCCAGCTCGAGACCGAGCGCGGGTTCACCCTCATGGCGTCCGACACGCCCGAGGGCATGGACCACCGCCCCGGCACCAACATCGCGATCAGCCTCAGCGGCGACGACGCCGAGGACCTGCGCCGCTACTGGGAGCAGCTCTGTGACGGCGGCACGGTGACGATGCCGTTGGAGAAGCAGGTGTGGGGCGACGAGTTCGGCATGTGCACGGACAAGTTCGGCATCGGCTGGATGGTGAACGTCGCCGGCGCCCCGCAGTGAGGGCGGGCGGGTGACGGATCTCCTCCGAACGGAGGAGATCGGCCCAATCGCTGCTCTCGTGCGCAGCTGACGTGTCTACGGTGTCCCCCTCGGGGAAGGGGACCACGTGGGAGTCGTCGCAGGACGCGCCACGGCGGGCACCGGCGTCGCCGTCATGGCGGCGGCCGGTGTGCACGCGCGCGCCAGCTCGCTCACCTGGCTCGTCGTCGCGGGGACCGTCCTCGTGGTGTCGGGCCTGGTGGCCTGCTGGCGCGCCCACCCGGCGGCGGAGGTGGCGCCGGCCGCTCACCGCCCGGCGTGGCGGTTCCCGGCAGCGGGAGGTGCGGTGGCGCTGGCGACCTACCTCGCGGCCGCGCCCGTCCTCGTGCACCTGCACACCCGCGGACCCGGGCTGTGGCCGGCCGCCGTGGGCGGTGTCGTCCTCGCCCAGGCGTGCCTGCTGGGCCACCTCGACCGGGCCCTCGGGCGTCGCGGACACGAGCCACGGCACCGCTTCGTCACCTCCGTGGCGGCGAGCTCCCTCGGGACCACGACCGCGACCCTGGCCTCGCTCGCCCAGGGGCTGGAGGGCACTCGGTGGCCGGCGCTCCTGGACGCCGTGGCCGTCGCCGTGGTGTGCCTGGCCGGGGCGCGTACCGGGCGACCCGGCACGGCCACCGACGTCGGCCGGCTGGTCAGCGCCGGCGAGGCAGCCGGTGGAGAGTGACCTCACCGAGCGTCCCGGCCGAGGCCCGCGCGGTCAGGTAGGTGCAGTGGGGCTGGCGGCGACGGTCGGTCGGTGAGCCGGGGTTGAGCAGTCGCAGGCCGCCCGGGGTCACGCTGTCCCAAGGGATGTGGCTGTGGCCGAACACGAGCACGTCGACGCCGGGGTGGGCGCGTTCGCACCGCGCCTCGCGCCCCTTGGCTGCTCCGGTCTCGTGCACGACCGCGACCTCCACGCCGGCGAGACGGGCGCGGGCCACCTCCGGGAGCCGGTCGCGCAGCTCCGGGCCGTCGTTGTTGCCCCAGCAGCCGAGCAGCCGGTGGGCGCGACGCTCCAGCCGGTCGAGGAGGTCGACGTCGACCCAGTCGCCCGCGTGGACCACGACGTCCGCCTTGTCGACGGCGTCCCACACTGCGCCGGGGAGGTCCTTCGCGCGCTTGGGCAGGTGGGTGTCCGCGATCAGCAGCAGGCGCAGGGCGTCGTCCGGCACGCGGCCAGCATAGGAAGGGCCCGACCTCCTTGGGTGCCGGTCGTGGCGATGGCCGATGCTAGGGGGGTGCCCCTGACCGACCTGCGCTCCAGCCTGTCCTCCCGGCTGGCGAACCTGCCGCGCGAGGTCTACGTCATGGGCGGGGTCGCGTTCTGCGTGGCGCTCGGGTTCGGCATCGTGGCGCCGGCGATCCCGCTGTTCGCGCAGGAGTTCGGCGTCAGCGCGACCGCGGCGGGGGCCGTGGTGTCGGCGTTCGCGCTCATGCGCCTCGTCACCGGTCCTGCCGCAGGCTGGGTCGTCGACCGCATCGGGGTGCGCACCAGCCTGATCATCGGCCTGCTGGTCGTCGGGATCTCGAGCCTGTTCGCGGGCCTGTCGCAGAGCTACGAGCAGCTCATCGTCCTGCGCGGTGTCGGCGGGATCGGCTCGGCCGTCTTCGGCGTCGCCGCGATCAGCGTGGTGCTGCACGTCGCGGCTGCGCACCTGCGGGGGCGCGCCATGGGGGTCTACCGCTCCGGCTTCCTCATCGGTGGCATCGTGGGACCCGCGTTCGGTGGGGCCGTGCTCGCCTTCTCCTTCCGCGTCCCCTTCTTCCTGTATGCCGGCACGCTCGCCCTGGCAGCGGTCGTCGCCGTGGTCTTCCTGGCCCGTCCCGGGAAGGTGGCGGCCTCCGTGGAGGAGGGGGCTCCGGCCGAGGAGATGAGCGAGGACCTGCGCGAGGCACCGGACTCGGCCGACACGGCATACCCCGCCGAGCAGCGAGAGCCGACCGGTGGCGGGGGAGGGGCCGAGCGGTCACCCGAGGCGGGAGGGCCAACGCTGCGGGAGGTGCTCCGCACGCGGCAATACCAGGCCGCGCTCACCAGCAACGTCGCCATCGGCTTCATCTCGCTCGGCCTGCGCAGCGCCATCGTGCCGCTGTTCATCCACGACGCCCTCGGCGCACCGGACTGGTGGGTCGGCCCGGCGTTCGTGGTCTCCGCGCTGGTGCAGATGGCGCTGATGTACCCAGCCGGCCGGTGGGCCGACACCGTGGGCCGGCGTCCCGCCCTGCTCATCGGAGCGGGGGTGACGGCGGCGAGCCTGCTGCTGCTCGGGTTCAGCGACTCGATGCTGTTCGTCATGGTTGCGATGGCCGTCTTCGGAGCCGGGTCGGCATTCATGGGGACCGTGCCCGGGGCCCTCGTCGGGGATGTCGTGGGCAAGCGGAGCGGCATCGTGATCGCCGTGTTCAACATGGCCGGTGACGTCGGGACGGTCACGGGGCCGGTGCTGGCGGGATGGCTGGTGGACCGGGGGTCCTACCTCACCGCGTTCTCCGTCGGTGCGGGGGTCGCCGTGCTCGCCGGACTGGCCGCCATGCGGCTGCCTCCGGGGATCGGGATCAAGGACGAGGCGAGCACGCCGGCGGACTCACCGACGCGCTGAGCGGGCTGCAGAGCCAGCCGGGTCAGTCGCGGGCCTCGATACGCAACAGCATCTTCTTCAGCAGTCGGTTCAAGGTGTGCTTCTCGGCCTCGGTGAGGGCGCCCATCGCCCGGTCCTCCGTCCGGCCGCGCAGCCGCATCGCCCGCAGGCAGCGGTCCCGCCCTTCGTCGGTGATCTCGATGTCGACCCGCCGGCGGTCCCGGTCGCCGCGCACCCGGCGCACCAGGCCGGCCCGCTCGAGCCGGTCCAGCCGTCCGGTCAGGCCGGCCGGCGACATCATCAGGTCCGCGGCGAGCTCGCTCGGGGTGGCACTGCCCGGGGTGTCCCGGATCAGCAGCTTGTGCAGCGTGTCGTACTCGTCCCACTGCAGTCCCACGTCGGCGATCATCGCCCGGTCGGAGCGGTTCAGGTGCTTGAGCAGCGTCGACATGCGGGTCATCGCCGCCTCGGTCTGCTCGTCGAAGTCGAGCCCCTGCCAGCCGCGCCAGCGTTCGACGTGCAGGTCGGCGGAGTCCTTCATGGCTGCAGGGTACCCTCCGGTCCTTCGTCAGCAGATAGTTCGTTGACGAATCATTCGTCAGCGAACTATTGTCACGTCCATGTCCGAGCTGAGGACCTACGAGACGTCGGAGGCGACGCCGCGCACAGCCGCCGGGACCCGCTGGGGGCCCCTGGAGCACCAGCCGTTCCGCTGGCTGTTGGCGGGTCAGACGGTCACGCGCGTCGGGCAGGGCATCGCGCCCGTGGCCCTCGCCTTCGCCGTGTTGGACCTCGGCGGGTCGGCGGTCGACCTGGGGGTGGTCATGGCGGCCTATGCCGCGGCCGAGGTCGTCACCGTCCTCGCCGGTGGTGTCCTCGGCGACCGGGTGTCGCGGCAGCTGATGCTGGAGGGCACGTCCGCCCTCGCCGCGTTCGCCCAGGCTGGGCTGGCCGCCGCGCTCATCCTCGACGTCGCGACGCTGCCGCTCCTCACGGTGATCGGCATGGTGGTCGGCTGCCTGGGCGCGCTGCGCCGCCCGAGCTCACAGGCCCTGACCCCGCAGACCGTGCCCACGGCCGGGCTCCCCTCGGCGATCTCCCTGCGGCGGATCGGGGAGAACGCCGCACAGATCCTCGGGACCGGCGTCGCGGGGCTGCTCGTCGCCTGGGTGGGCACCGGCTGGGCGCTCGCGGGCGACGCCCTGTGCTACGCCGCCGCCGCGGGATGCTTCACCGTCGTCCGGGTCCCTCACGTGCCGGCGCCGGCACGGACCGGGCTGCTCCGCGAGGTCCGCGCCGGTGCCGCCGAGGTGTTCCGGCACACCTGGCTGTGGCTGCTCATCGTGCAGGCCTTGGTCTACCACCTGTTCTACAGCGGGGCGCAGGGCGTGCTCGGCCCGATCGTCGTCGGCGACCACCTGGGCCGACCCGCGTGGGGCTGGGCGCTGTCGGCGATGATGGCGGGCTTCGTCACCGGGGGCGTCGTCACGCTGCGGTGGCGCCCGGACCGCCCGCTGCTGGTCGGCTGCTGCTTCCTCCTGCTGACGGCGGCGTTCCCGGTCGCCATGGCCCTGTCGTCCAGCCTGCTGCTCGTGCTCGCCGGCGCCTTCGTCCACGGCCTCGGGCTCGAGATCTTCAGCGTCGGCTGGGACCTGTCCATCCAGCAGAACATCGCCGGCCATCTGCTCTCCCGGGTCTACGCCTTCGACGAGGTCGGCTCCTTCATCGCCCGACCCGCGGGGCTCGCGCTGACCGGCCCGGCGGCCGCCCTGCTGGGGAACCGTTCCTGGCTGGTCATCATCGCGGCCGTCATCGTCGGCAGCACGCTCCTCGCGTTGACGGTGCCCGACGTGCGGCGGTTGCGGCGAAGGGTCGATCCGGCCGCACCGGCGCCCGTGGGTGCTGAAAACTGACCGAGCGGGTCGGTTCTCGGGTCGGTCGGGGGTCTGGGTGCTGAGGACTGACCGAGCGGGTCGGTTTCTCGGGTCGGAGGCAGAACCGGGGAGCCGGAACACTGACCCGCTGCCGCCTGTTGCCGCCGGTATGAAGGCGATGACGTATGCGGAGTACGGCGGCCCCGAGGTCCTCGAGGTCACCGACCGGCCCGAGCCCAAGGTGGCGCCCGCCGAGGTGCTCATCCGGGTGAAGAGCGCGGCGGTGAACCCGGTGGACTGGAAGGTCATGTCCGGTGGGCTCGACGCGATGATGGAGACGGTGTTCCCGGTGGTGCCGGGGTGGGACGTCTCCGGGGTCGTGGAGAAGGTCGGGTTGGACACGCCGGAGTTCCAGCCAGGCGACGAGGTCATCGCCTACGCGCGCAAGGACTTCATCCACGGCGGCACGTTCGCCGAGTTGGTCTCGGCGCCGGTGCGCACGGTCGCGCACAAGCCCGGCTCACTGGACTGGCACCAGGCCGCGGCGCTGCCGCTGGCCGGGCTCACGGCATACCAGCTGTTGTCCCGGCTCGGTGTCGGCGAGGACGACACGGTGCTGGTGCACAACGCGTCCGGTGGCGTCGGGTCCTTTGCCGTGCAGATCGCGCGGAGCATGGGGGCGCCGGTGATCGGCACGGCGTCGGAGCGCAACCACGGCTACCTGCGCTCGCTGGGTGCCGAGCCGGTGGAGTATGGCGAGGGGTTGCCCGACCGCGTCCGTCGCCTCGCGCCGGACGGCGTGGACGTCGTGGCCGACTTCGTCGGCGGCGTGGTCGAGCAGACGCGGGCCGTCATGCGCGAGGGCGGTCGGCACGGCTCGATCGCCGACCCGTCGGTCGCGCAGGCGGGTGGGCTGTACCTCTGGGTGCGGCCGGATGCCCGGGACCTGCAGCAGCTGGCCGCGCTCGCCGACGCCGGGAGGCTGTCGGTCGAGGTGGCCGACGTCTTCCCGCTGGAGAAGGCGGCCGAGGCGTTCCGGCTCAGCCAGGAGGGTCACGTGCGCGGCAAGGTCGCCGTCCAGGTCAGCTGACCTCCCGCCGCGCGTCCGGTCCTGCTGGGGTCAGGGCACCGGCTGCGGCGGGGGCGGGCCGACGTAGCGCGCCGAGGGCCGGATGATCTTCGGGTCCCGGCTCTGCTCCAGGGCGTTGGCCGCCCAGCCGACGACGCGCGCGACGCAGAACGTGGGGGTGAACATCGCCGGGTCGAGTCCGGCGAGCTTGAGGACCACGCCGGCGTAGTACTCGACGTTGGTCCGCAGCGGCCGGTCCGGTTTCACCTCGGCCAGGACCCGCTCGACGGTGGCCTCGACCTGCTCGGCCAGCCGGCCCAGGTCGGAGTCGTAGGACCGAGCGATGCCCTTGAGCATCTCCGAGCGCGGGTCGGCGGTGCGGTAGACGGCGTGCCCGAATCCCATCATCCGCTGCCCGGCGGCGAGCTTCGCCCGGACGTAGCCCTCGGCGCGGTCGGCGGTCCCGATCTCGTCGAGCGACTGGAGCGCCCGGCTCGGCGCGCCCCCGTGCAGCGGCCCCGAGAACGACCCGAGCGCCGCCACGAGACAGGCGGCGAGGTCGGCTCCGGTCGACGCGACGACGCGTGCCGTGAAGGTCGAGGCGTTGAAGCCGTGGTCGATCGTCGAGGTCAGGTACTGCTCCACCGCCCGCACGTCCCGGTCCGCCGGGAGCGTCCCCGTCGTCATCCGGACGTAGTCCTCCGCGTGGCCGAGCGAGGGCTCGGGAGCGACCGGCTCGAGACCGCGCCCCACCCGGTGGGCCGTCGCCAGGATCGTGGGCGCGGCAGCTGCCATCCGCAGCGCGGCGTCGAGCTTCTCCGGCTGCGTGCTGTCGTAGAGCGGGCGCAGTCCCAGCGTCGACCCCAGCAGGGACAGGGCGGTGCGCAGCACCTGGAGCGGATCCGTGGCCGATCGGCAGATCACCGGCAGCGCGTCGACCACCTCCGGCGGCAGGGCGCGGAGCCGGCCGACCCGCTCCCGGAACTGGTGCAGCTGCGGGCCATCGGGCAGGTCTCCGTGGAGGAACAGGTGCCAGGCGGCCTCGAACGGGACGGAGGTGGCGACGTCGATGGCTGAGTACTGCCGGTAGTGGTAGAAGCCCTCGTCGCCGCGCACGTCGCCGAGCTCGGTGTCGGTGACCAGGACCCCGGCCAGTCCGCGGGGGACGGTCACGAAGCCGTTCTCCGTTGCAGTGGTGGACATGTCGTGCTCCTCTCTCGAAGATGGAGCCAGCATGTGCGGTATTGATCAATGTCGGCAACGTTGATCCAGTCCACATGGCAGGAGAGGTGGGTCGATGGTGGGGACGGACGTGCCGGCGGGCTGGGTGACGACGTCCGAGGCGGCGGCGCGGCTCGGCGTGAAGCGGGCGACGCTCTACGCCTACGTCAGCCGTGGGGTGCTGCGCAGCCGGCGGCGCGCTGGACAACAGGAGAGCCTGTTCGAGCGGGCGCAGGTCGACGCCCTCGCCGGGCACACCCGACAGCCGGGAACGCCACAGCCGTTGTTGCGGTTCCGCTCGGTGGCGACGTCCGTGTCGGGCCATCGGGACGGCGACCTCTTCTACCGCGGGGTGCCGGTCGAGCAGATCTGTGCCGAGCTGTCCGTCGAGGAGGCTGCGGCACTGGTGCTCGGTGCGAGGCCCGTTGGTGGTGGGCCGTCCGGTGCGGCATCGTCCGGCGCGGGACAACGACCCGGCGGGAGGCATCCGCCCGCTGTGGGACCATCGTCCGCGGCGTCGTCGAGGGAGCTGCCTGCGGGCGTCCTGGCCGCGCTCGCGGGGGTGCCCGTGGAACGGCGGGTCCCGCTGGCGGTCGCGCTGCTCGGTGCCGGAGATCCGCTGCGCGACGACCGGGACCCCGTTCGGGTGCGTCATGCGGTCATCGAGCTGCTCGGTGATGTGCTGCCGCTGCTGGACGGCTCCGCCGGCACCACTGCGACCCGGCAGGCACAGGGCCTGGCGGGCCGCCTCTTCCAAGCCCTCGTCGGTCGACGGCCTGCTGCGCGGGAGCGAGAGTGCCTGTCAGCGCTGGTGATTGCGCTGATGGATCACGGACTGACGGCCTC
>DASSKF010000106.1:0-33004 GCA_035690725.1 Segeticoccus sp. | reverse complement strand
GCGCTCGAGCACGGGCTGCAGCCCCTCGAACGCGACCCGGGCACCGTCGACGTTGGCCTGGAAGTCCCACAGGTCGGTGTGCGACCAGATCTCCTCCTCGCCGGTCACCTTGCCGGTGGCGACCTCGTCGAGCAGGCCCTTGGCGCCGTTGCCGATCTGGTCGGCGGTGAACGTCATGTCCTGCACCCGGCGGTGCAGCTCCTCGGTGTCGGCGACGAGCCGGTCGGCGACCGCCGTGCGCTGCCTGGCGCTCATCGGCTGGTAGCCGGACTCTGGTGGCCACAGGTCCTTCTCGATCCGGTGCCACCCGGTCCACTTCTGGCCCTCGGCCAGGTCGGCCTCGCGCAGGTCCATCCGCGGGTCCAGGTCCCCGAAGGACTCGGCGACCGTCTCGATCCGCTCCCAGTGCACGCGCGCCCGCGGGTAGAGGTGGCGTGCCGCGTCGTCGTCGCCGGAGGTGAAGCGCTTCGCGAACCTCCGCGTCTCGGCGAGCAGCTGGTCGGTCTCGTTGCGCACGTAGGCCGCGTACTGCCGGTTGGCCTTCGTGACCAGCGCGGCGTCCTTGCCGGTCGGCGCCAGGTCCTTGCCGGAGTCGGTGACCGTGAAGGCGGCGCGGATCCCCTTGCCCACCATGCCCGGCTTGCAGGCCGTGTAGTACTTCCCGGGCGGCGCCTTGAGCACCAGGTCGCGGGTGAGCCCCGGACCGATGTTCTCCACCTCGCCGACGATGCGCTGTCCGTCCTCGCCGAGCAGGTAGAACTCGGTGACGTCACTGCCGTCGTTGGTCACCGAGAAGACCAGGCGCCCGGAGGGCGCGGTCTCGGCCGACAGCGAGCACTCGTCCGCGGTGGAGGTCACGCTGATCGACCCGCTGTCCTGGTCGGCCACTGGCTGGGCGTCACCGGAGCCGCCCGCACTGTTGCTGGTGCAGGCGGCCAGCGGGGCGAGCAGCGCCAGGGACGCGGCGACGGTGACGAGGCGGCGGGTCATGCGGAGGCTCCTTGGGGGCGGGTCGTCTCGGGCGAGGTGGCGCCGGTGGCGGTGCCGGTCGCCGCGGGGGTGCGGCCCCGGGGCCCGCCGCGGCGGATGGCGCGCAGGAAGAAGAACATCGTCGGTATGACGTAGAGCACCCAGACGGTCGCCTCCAGCCACGTCGTGGCCGGGGAGAAGTTGAGGGTGCCCTTGAGGAGGGTGCCGTACCAGGACCCCGGCGGGACGGCGCCGCTGACGTCGAAGGCGAGGTCGTTCAGCCCGGGCAGGAAGCGCGCCTCCTGCAGGTCGTGCACGCCGTAGGACAGCACGCCGGCCGCGACCAGCACGAGGAAGCCGCCGGTCCAGGCGAAGAACTTGGACAGGTTGAGCTTGAGCGCCCCGCGGTACATCAGCCAGCCGAGCGTGGCGGCGGTGAGGATGCCGAGCAGCGCGCCCACCAGCGGCGCGGTCGTCGACCCGTCGGCCCGGGACGCCGCCTGGGTGGCGGCCCACAGGAACAGGGCGGTCTCCAGGCCCTCGCGGCCGACCGCGAGGAGGGCCACGACGACGAGGCTGGCGCGGCCGGCCTCGGCAGCGCGGTCGACGGCGCCCTTGAGCTCGGCGGACAGGCCGCGGGCCGAGTGCGCCATCCAGAAGATCATCCAGGTGACGAAGCCGACCGCGATGATCGACAACGAGCCGCCGATCAGCTCCTGCGCCTCGAAGGTGAGCCCGCGGGGCCCGAAGGTGAGCAGCGCACCGAAGGCCAGCGACACGACGACGGCGAGGGCGACGCCGGCCCAGATGCGGGGCAGCAGGTTGCGCCGGTCGGACTTGACGAGGTAGGCCACGAGGATGACGACGACGAGGGAGGCCTCCAGGCCCTCGCGCAGGCCGACCAGGTAGTTTGCGAACACGCTCGTCCTCGGTGTCGGGGTCGTCGATCGGTGGTGAGGTAAGGCTCACCTAACCGGCGACACCTTAGACGGGAACCGGCGCATTGCTCAACCTCGGGGTTATGCCGCGGTGCGCCGCCGCCCGGCGCCCCCCGTCGCGACCTGGGGCCGGCGCTCGTGGGAAATGATCGTTGGAACCGGTGGGCTGATCGCCCACCAGGCCCAACGATCATTTCCCACGAGCGCCCCCGGCAGGACTCGAACCTGCGACCTAGAGATTAGAAGGCTCTTGCTCTATCCAGCTGAGCTACGAGGGCCGGTCCCGCCGGCCGCGCGAGAGCGACGGGCACGCCGGGCAGTCTACGGGAGCGGCGTCACGCACCCGGGGGCCTGCGTCAGGCGCCCGCGCCGGTCAGGAACTGCGCCCGCCGGGTGACCATCGTGTCGAGCATCTCGCGCTCGGTCTGCTGCGCCGTGGGCGCGGCGATGCCCCGGACCATCCGGGAGCGCAGCAGCGCCAGCTCGCTGCCGACGTCCTGGAAGCCCTCCATGGCCCGCACCGACCGACGTCCGCCACGACCCCGTGCCCAGTGCCGGGCGCGGCGCCGCTCCCCCATCGACGACAGCATGTGCGCCTCCGCCGGGGTGAGCCAGCCGGCGTCGACGTAGGGCAGCAGGTGCAGGCCGATGATGCGGCCCTCCCGGTGCCGCATCCAGATCGCGAGCACGACGAAGGCCAGGAAGACCGGCACCTGCAGGACGAGGTAGATCCCGAAGTAGCCCTGGGCGCCCACGATCGAGGTGAGGTTCCACAGCCCGTGCAGGAGGACGGCACAGACCCACCCGAGGACCGGGGCGGCGACGCGCACCAGGCTCGACCGCGTCGTGGCGGCGATGCCGACGCCGATCCCGGTGCAGATGGTGAAGAGGGGGTGGGCGAACGGGGCCATCACGCCGCGCAGGATGAACACCGCGACCAGGCCCTGGCCGCCCATCTCGTGAAAGGCGCGGCCGAGGTAGAGGATGTTCTCGGCGAAGGCGAAGCCCGCCGCGGCGATCCCGGCGTAGACCATCCCGTCGACGACGCCGTCCATCTCCCGGCGCCGGAAGAGCAGCAGCAGCAGGACGGCCAGGCCCTTGAGGCTCTCCTCCACGACGGGGGCGATGGTGACGGCGCCGACGGTCATCGCCTCGGCGCGGTTGCCGGACACCTGGACGAGGACGCTGATCGAGGACGTGTTGAGCACCAGCGCGACGGCGCTGGCGACCACCGCGCCCCACACGAAGGCGAAGACGAGCAGCCTGCGGGGCTCGGCCTCGAACCGGTCCAGCCACAGGAACGCCGGGACGACCACACCGAGGGGCAGCACGGCGAAGGCGAGCCCGATCAGGCCGGCCTGCACCCCGGTGCTGATGCCGATCGCCACGGTGAGCACCACCGCACAGACGGCGAGGACGGCCCCGCCCATCCCGACCAGCAGCCAGGTGCGCAGGGTGTGACGCGTCGTGCGCGCCGGGACGGGCGGCGCGCCGTGGGGACCGGCCGTCGACATGGGGTGCAGGCTAGTCCCGGTGACCGGCAGCCCTGGTCATCGACAGAAATTGAGCAACAGTGCACGAGAACCCTAGAACTATGCACAAACGTGCAATATCGTGCGGAAGGCCGACGTCAGGTCGGCATGGCCCACAGCAGGCACGCCGCGGAGGGGGCTGGGCCTCCCTCGCACACAGGAAAGCAGGAACCGATGGACGACAACACGTCATTCGACCGCCGGACGTTCATGCGCGGCGCGCTGGCCGTCGCGGCGCTCGCCCCGATCGGCGGAGCGCTCGCGAGCTGCGCCACCGGCGGCTCCAGCAGTGCCCCGACCTCGACGGGAGGCGGGACCCCCGCGGGCAACGTGTCGGCGAAGAACCCCTTCGGCATGGCCAAGACCGGCACCATCGACGCCGTGATTTTCAACGGCGGCTACGGCATCGACTACGTCAACTACGCCGCCAAGGTCATGCAGAAGACGTTCCCGGACGTGACCGCGAAGATCTCGCCCTCGACGAAGATCGCCCAGGAGCTGCAGCCGCGCTTCGTCAGCGGCAACCCGCCGGACCTCGTTGACGACTCGGGCGCCAACAAGATCGGCTACAACGCGATCCTCGGCCAGATCGAGGACCTGCAGGAGATCATCGAGGCCAAGAACCTCGAGGGCACGACGATCCAGGACACCCTCTACCCGGGCGTCCTCGACGTCGGCAAGTTCGGGGACAAGCTGGCCGCGATCAACTACGCCATGACGGTCTACGGCATCTGGTACTCCGGCAGCCTGTTCGACCAGCACGGCTGGAAGCCCCCGAAGACCTGGGACGAGGCGATGGACCTCGGCAAGCAGGCGAAGAAGGAGGACAAGTACCTCTTCCTCTGGGGCAAGGAGGCCGCGACCTACTACCAGAAGCTGACCGTCGCCTCCGCGATCAAGCAGGGCGGTGACGAGGTCCGCCTCGCCCTGGGCAACCTGAAGCCCAAGTGCTGGTCGCACCCTGCGGTCCAGGGTGTCTTCAAGGCTCTCGAAGCGGTCATCAAGGCCGGGTACATGAAGCCCGGCGGCGCCGGCACGCAGTTCACCCGAGCGCAGGCCCAGTGGAGCAACGCCCAGCAGGCGCTGCTCTACCCGTCCGGGTCCTGGATCGAGAACGAGATGAAGGACCAGACCAAGAAGGGCTTCAAGATGATGGGGTCCCCGGCCATGACCCTCGACACGGACGCGGCGATGCCCGCCACCGCGCTGCACCGGGAGGCTGCCGAGGCGTACATCGTGCCCAGCCAGGGCAAGAACCCCGCGGGCGGCAAGGAGCTGCTGCGCACGATGCTCTCCAAGGACGCGGCGTCCAACTTCGCCAAGACCCGCCTGGCGTCGACGATCGTCCAGGGCACCGTGCCCCCCGACGGCTACGGGTCGACCGCCCTGCAGTCACAGATGAGCATGCTCGACGCCGCGGGCAAGGACGTGTTCGGCTTCCAGTTCTCCGACATCTACGGGATGGGCACCGACCAGCTGGTGCTGTGGAACAGCTTCCTGGGCGGCAACTCCAGCGTGAAGGAGCTCACCTCCGGCCTGCAGCAGATCACCGACAAGGTCGCGAACGACGACTCGATCGAGAAGCACAAGGTCACGTGACCAGCCCGATCGTCACGGCCGGCGAGGACACGACGCCCTCGCCGGCCCGTCGGGGCCACAAGCCGGGTGGGCGCAAGCTGACCTTCGACCGGGTCAGCTTCTTCGTGGTCTTCCTCGGGCTTCCCCTGGCCGTCTTCCTCGTCTTCGTGATCTGGCCGTTCATCCAGGCCTTCTACTACTCCCTGACCGACTGGTCCGGCTTCTCGCCCGTCCTGCAGTACATCGGGTTCGACAACTACGTCGCGCTGTTCCAGGACGACACCTTCCTGAAGGCACTGCGCAACAACGTGCTGCTGGCCGTCGTCGTGCCCACCGTCGCCCTGACCATGGCGCTGGCGCTCGCGACCATGATCACGGTCGGGGGGCGCTCGACCGGTGCCGTGCGCGGCCTGAGCCACTCCGGTATCTACCGCGTCATCTCCTTCTTCCCCTACGCCATCCCGGCCATCGTCATCGGCATCATCTGGAGCCAGGTCTACGACCCCTCCAGCGGGCTGCTCAACGGCATCCTGGGCGCGATCGGCGTCGACGGGCTCAACTGGCTGGGGGACCGCCGGATCGCCATCTGGGCGGTCATGTTCGTCATCATCTGGAACCTGGTCGGCTTCTACACCCTGCTGTTCGTCGCGGCGATCAAGCAGGTACCCGCCGAGCTGTTCGACGCCGCCCGGATCGACGGCGCCGGGCGGCTGCGCACGGCCTTCTCGGTGACCATCCCGCTCATCCGGGAGAACGTGCAGACCGCCTACATCTACCTCGGCATCCTCGTGCTCGACGCGTTCGTCTACATGGAGGCGCTCGAGCCCGGTGGCGGGCCGGAGAACTCGACCCTGACGATGTCCCAGGACCTCTACATCACCGCCTTCCAGAAGACCCAGTTCGGCATGGCCAGCGCGATGGGTGTGGTCCTGGCGGTGGTGACCCTCGTCTACGCCGCGGTGGTGTTCACCATCAACCGGCTCACCGGCGGACGGGGTGACATCAAGGCATGACCATCGACACTCAGCACGCCCCCGGTCCGAGCCGGTCGGGGACCGAGCGCCCCGGCGGTCCGAGCGCACCGAAGGTGACCGGCCGCGGCTTCGAGGTCGCCTCGCACACCGTGCTGGCGATCTGGTGCGTCATCATCATCGCGCCGCTGCTGTGGACCCTGATGAGCTCGTTCAAGACGAGCAAGGAGATCTTCGCCTCGCCGTTCAGCCCGCCCAAGACGTGGGGCTTCGGCAACTACGTCGAGGCGTGGACGGACTCGGGGATCGGCTCGTCCTTCCTCAACACGGTCATCGTCGTCGGGTGCGCGCTGGTCATCGTCATGATCCTCGGGGCCATGTGCGCCTACGTGCTCAGCCGCTACCACTTCTTCGGTGCTCGCGCGATCTACTACCTGATGCTCGCCGGGCTCACCTTCCCGATCTTCCTCGCGATCGTGCCGCTGTTCTTCGTGCTGCAGAACTTCGGCCTGCTGAACACGCTGCCCGGCCTGATCGCCACCTATGTGGCGTTCGCGCTCCCGTTCACCGTCTTCTTCCTCTATCCCTTCTTCCGCGCCCTGCCCGACGAGATCTCGGAGGCCGCCGACCTCGACGGTGCCGGCGAGTGGACGAAGTTCTTCCGCGTCATGCTGCCGATGGCCAAGCCCGGGATGGCGTCCGTGGCGACCTTCAACTTCCTCGGCCTGTGGAACCAGTTCCTCCTCCCGGTCGCGTTGAACACGGACGAGGGCAACTACGTCCTGACCCAGCGGATGGTCGCGTTCGCCTCCCAGGCGGGCTACGCGGTCAACTTCGGCGCGCTCTTCGCCGGTGTCGTCATCACCGTGGCACCGGTCCTCGTCGTCTACCTGATCTTCCAGCGCCAGCTCCAGGGATCGGTGTCCCAGGGCACGATGAAGTAGCGCGGACTCACCCGGCGCGCAGGACGCCCAGCAGGCGGGCCGCCTCCTCGGCGAGCGCCTCCCGCCCCGCGGCGACGTAGCGGCGCGGGTCGACGACCGACGGGTGCCCGGCCAGGTACTCGCGCAGCGCCGCGGTGAAGACGCCGTTCAGGTGGGTGGCGATGTTCACCTTCGTCATACCGGCGGCCACGGCACGCGTGAGCTCCTCGTCGGGCACGCCGGAGGACCCGTGCAGCACCAGCGGCACCGGCACCGCGGCGTGCAGTCGTGCGATGAGGTCGAGGTCGAGGGCCGCGTCGCGGGTCAGCATCGCGTGCGAGGTACCGACGGCGACCGCGAGCGCGTCGACGCCGGTCGCCCGGACGAAGTCGGCGGCCTCCGCGGGGTCGGTGCGGGCTCCGGGGGCGTGGACGCCGTCCTTGCCACCGACCTCACCGAGCTCCGCCTCGACGCCGAGACCCGCGTCGTGGCAGCGCCGCACGACCTCGGCGGTCTCCCGGACGTTGTCCGCGAAGGGGAGCTTCGACCCGTCGAACATGACGCTGCTGAACCCGAGGGCCACCGCCTCGCCCACCAGCTCGGTGGACTCCGCGTGGTCCAGGTGCACCGCCACCGGCACCGTCGCCCGTCGGGCGAGGGCCAGCGTCGCGACGCCGATGGGCTCCAGGGCACCGTGGTAGCGCACGCAGTTCTGGCTGATCTGCAGCACGACCGGTGCGCCGGACCGCTCCGCAGCGTCCACGAGCGCCTCGGCGTGCTCGAGCTGGACGACGTTGAACGCGCCGAGCCCGCGCCCGTCCGTCGACGCAGAGATGAGCAGGTCGGTGGTGGCGGCGAGCGGCATACGACTCCTCGGGGCGGCGGACGGTCAGGTGACAGGCACCGGGTAAGCGGCCGACCCGGTCACGTCGGGCCCCCAGCGGTCGAGGGCGAGCAGCGCGGCCCCGAGGCCGCCGGCCTCGTCGCCGAGCTGGGCGGTGGTGACCTCCGGCACCGGCTGGAAGGTCAGGCGGTCGGCGAGCCCCGCGCGCACGTCGTCGGCCAGCCGGCTCCCGGCACGCGCGAGCCCTCCTCCGAGCACGATGATCTCGGGGTCGAGCAGGGTGGTCGCGGCGTCCAGGCCGCGGGCGAGGGCGGCGACTCCCTCGTGCCAGACCTCCCGGGCCAGCTGGTCCCCCGCCTCCATGCGGGCGACGACCTCGACGGCACCGGTCACCGGCTCACCGGCTCGTGCGGAGTAGCGCCGCGCCAGCGCCGCCGCGGACGCCAGTGTCTCGACGCACCCCCGACGGCCGCAGACGCACTGCTCGCCGTCCTCGTCGACGACGACGTGACCCAGCTCGCCGGCGTGACCGCGACCGGCGAGCGGCCGGCCGTCGAGCACGAGCGCAGCGGCGATGCCGGTGCCCACCGGCACGAACAGTGCGCTGCGCCGGCCGCGGGCGGCACCGAGCCGCGCCTCGGCCAGCCCTCCCGCACGGACGTCGTGCCCGAAGACGACGGGAAGGTCGCACGCCTCGGCGAGCAGGTCGCGCAGGGGCAGGTCGCGCCAGCCGAGGTTGCCGGCGAACACCGAGCGGCCCGACGACTCGTCGACGATCCCCGGGACCACGAGGCCGACCGCCCGGACGGCGTCCGCGACGGCACCGCCTGTCGCACCGGCCGAGCCCAGTCCGGCGACGAGGTCGGCCACGACGGCCACGGTGCGCTCGGCCGTCGGGTCGGCCCGCGGCGTCGCGGCCCGCGAGGTGGCGATCACCTCGCCGGTGGAGTCGAGGCGCACCGCCTTGATCGACGTCCCTCCGACGTCGACGCCGATCCCGTGCACGGCGGACAGGGTGCCTCAGCCGCCGAGGATGACCGAGCGGGTCAGGTTGCGCGGCCGGTCGGGGTCCAGGCCGCGCCGCTCGGCGGCCGCGACGGCGACCCGCTGCGCCAGCACCAGGTGGGCCATCGGGTCGAGCCCGCTGGTCACCAGGCGCGCGCCGGTCCGCTCGACGTCGGCCGGGAGGCCCGGCGGGGCGGCACCGAAGACCCAGACGCCGCGGCCCGGTTCGCCGATGGCGAGCGGTCCGTGTCGGTACTCCATCGCCGGGTAGCTCTCGGTCCACAGCTGCGCGGCCTCGCGCATCTTCAGCGCGGCCTCGTCGGCCAGCCCGACGGTCCAGCCGGTGCCGACGAAGGTGATCTGGTCCAGGGCGGCGAGCTCGTCCACCGGCTGCTCCAGGGCCGCCTGCGCGTCCGCCGCCACCGGGGCCAGGTCCTCCCCGAGGGACGCCCGCAGCAGCGCGAGCGCGCTGGTGGCGAAGCGGGTCTGCACCACCGACTCCTCGTCGGCGAACGCCAGTTCCACGAGCCCGTCGGCGAGCTCGCGGATCCCGGTGTCGGGTGCGGCGGTGAGCGCCACGGTCGGGATCCGGCCGCGGACCTCCCCGAGCAGCCCGAGCACCTCGGTCGTGGTGCCCGACCGGGAGAGCGCGACGAGCCGGTCATACTGCCGGGCCAGCGGCATCTCGGAGGCGGCGAAGGCGTCGGTCTCGCCCTGCCCGGCGGCCTCCCGCAGGGCGGCGTAGGCCTGGGCCATGAACCAGGACGTGCCACAGCCGACGACGGCCACCCGCTCCCCTGCGGCCGGCAGTGCCGCCGCCGAGGAGGCGGCGACCGCGGCGGCCCGCTCCCAGCAGGCCGGCTGGCTGGCGATCTCGAGCGCGGTCAAGCTCTCCATGGGCCTCGCCCTTCCCTCGTGTGGCCAACGAGCACGGACAGCGCAGGGGCTGCGTGCTCTTGCGCGATTACCGCCACATTCAAGCATGAACTGGAAGGATTCGTCGCTACTCTGGAGTCACCATGGCCAAGTACGAACGACTCACCAGGCTGCTCGAGCTGCTCGGGCGCCGGGGACGGCTCAGCGTCGAGGAGGCCGCCGCCGAGCTGGGGGTCTCCCCTGCGACCATCCGTCGTGACTTCGACCACCTCGCCGGTCAGCAGCTGCTGACCCGGGCCCACGGCGGCGCGGTCGCCAACGGGACCGCCTACCAGCTGCCGATGCGCTACCGGTCGGCCCGGATGACCGAGGAGAAGGTGCGCATCGCGGCACGTGCCAGCGCACTGGTCCCGCTCGGGGCCACGGTGGGGCTGACGGGCGGCACCACGACCACGGAGGTGGCGCGCGCCCTTGCGGAGCGCTCCGACCTGGGCGACGCCGCACGCGACCCGGCCCTGACCATCGTCACCAACGCCGTCAACATCGCCGGCGAGATGACGGTGCGCCCGCGCATCAAGACGGTGGTCACCGGTGGCGTGGCCCGCCCGCAGTCGTTCGAGCTCATCGGCCCGCTGGCCCTGGAGTCGCTCGACGAGCTGCACCTGGACTGGGCGATCATCGGGGTCGACGGCCTCGACGTGCAGCAGGGCGCCACGACGGCGCACGAGGGCGAGGCCCGGGTCAACCGGCTGCTGGTCGACCACGCCGCGCGGGTCGTCGTCGTCGCCGACGCGTCCAAGCTGGGCCGCGCCTCCTTCGCCCGCATCTGCCCGCTCGCCAGCATCGACGTCCTCGTCACCGACACGGACGCCGACCAGCAGGTGGTGGCCGACCTGCGCGAGCACGGCGTCGAGGTGGTCCTCGGATGAGCGCCGGACTGCCCCGCACCCCGGCCGGCCTTCCCGCCGAGGCGCGGGTCCTCACGGCGGCCGCCGTCGTCAGCGAGGGTGCCGTGCTCCGCCCGGGCTGGCTGGCGGTCGTCGGGACGCAGGTCGTCGCCGCCGGCCGCGGCGAGCCGCCGCACCCTGCCGACGAGGAGCTGGGGGACGTCACGCTGGTCCCGGGGTTCATCGACCTGCACGTGCACGGTGGCGCTGGAGCGGCCTTCACCGACGGCGCCGCGGACGCGGTGCGGCGCGCGGCCGAGGAGCACCTGCGCCACGGCACCACCACGCTGCTGGCCAGCCTCGTCTCGGCCGAGGTCCCCGAGCTCGAGCGCCAGGTCCGCGCACTCACCCCCCTCGTCGGCTCCGAGCCCGGCCGGGCCACCGTGGCGGGCCAGCACCTCGAGGGCCCCTTCCTCAGCGACGCCCGCCGCGGCGCCCACGACCCGCACGTGCTGTGCCCGCCGGACCGCTCCTCGCTCACCCGGCTGCTCGACGCCGGCGAGGGCACGGTGCGGATGGTGACGGTGGCCCCCGAGCTGCCGGGCGGCATACCGGCCGTGGAGCTGCTCGCCGCGCGCGGTGTGCTGGCTGCCGTGGGCCACACCGACGCCTCGTATGACGTGACCCGCGCGGCCGTGGACGCCGGCGCCCGGGTGGCCACGCACCTGTTCAACGCGATGCGGCCGGTGCACCACCGTGAGCCCGGTCCCGTCACCGCCCTGCTCGAGGACGACCGGGTGCTCGTGGAGCTCATCAACGACGGCGTGCACCTGCACCCGGCGATCGCCCGCGACGTGCTCCGCGTCGCCGGCACCGGTCGCGTCACGCTGGTCACCGACGCGATGGCGGCGACGGGGGTCGGTGACGGCGAGTACGTGCTCGGCGGGCTGCCGGTGCACGTCGAGGAAGGCGTGGCCCGGCTCGTCGACGGCGGGTCGATCGCCGGCAGCACCCTGACGATGGACGTCGCCTTCCGGCGGGCGGTGCAGGTGGTCGGCCTCTCCCTGGAGGACGCGGTGGCGGTCACCTCCACGACGCCGGCGGCCGCGCTCGGGCGCGACGACCTCGGCGACCTGGCCCCCGGCCGCCGCGCCGACGTGGTGGCACTCTCCCCCGAGCTGGCCGTGGCCCGGGTGATGACGGGTGGCCGCTGGGTCCCGTGATCCTCACCGTCACCCCCAACACCGCGCTCGACGTGACCTACACCGTGGAGCGCCTGGTCCCCCACGGCTCCCACCGGGTCGGGTCGGTCGGCTCCCGCGCCGGCGGCAAGGGCGTCAACGTCGCCCGGGTGCTGCAGTCCCTGGGCCGTGACGTCCTCGCCCTGGGCTTCGCCGGCGGTGCGACCGGTGAGGAGGTCCGGGCGGAACTGGCCGCGCACGGCCTGCCGGCCGAGCTGGTGCCGCTGACGAGTGGCAGCTCGCGACGCACCGTCACCGTCGTCTCCGAGGCGGACGGCGACGCCACCGTCTTCAACGAGCCGGGTTCCCCGCTGGCACAGGCCGACTGGGCCACCTTCGTCGAGCGCTACACCGCGCTGTTGGGCCGGGTCCGCGTCGTGGCGCTGTCCGGGAGCCTGCCCCCCGGCGCCCCTCCGGAGTCGTATGCCGTGCTCGTCACCCTGGCGGCCCGGCAGAGCGTCGCCACCGTCGTCGACGCCGCGGGCGAGCCCCTCCGGCACGCCCTGGCGGCGGGACCGGACGTGGTCAAGCCGAACCTCGAGGAGGCCCGGGCGACGACCGGGCTGGACGACCCGCTCCGGGCCGCTGCACGGCTGCGCGACGACGGTGCCGGGACGGCCGTCGTCAGCTGCGGCGCCGACGGCCTGCTCGCCGTCGGGCACGAGGGCACCTGGCGGGCCCGGCCGCCGGAGCGGTCTCCGGGCAACCCGACGGGCGCCGGCGACGCCTGCGTCGCCGCCCTCGCGGCCGGCCTCGCGGACGGCACGCCCTGGCCGGTACGGCTCGCCGAGGCCACCGCCCTGTCGGCCGCGGCCGTCCTGGCACCGCTGGCGGGGGAGCTGGACCACTCGGCATACCGTCGCCTCCGCGAGCTGGTGGCCGTGGAGTCCCTCCCCACCGACGGGGGCACGGGCCCGTAGTCTGACGGGCGTGACAGCCGACGACCAGAGCCCCGAGCAGCCCGCCTCGCCCGCCTCCTCGGACCGTGCCCACGCGGACCGGATCGTCTGGATCGACTGCGAGATGACCGGTCTCGACCTGACCGCCGACGCCCTCGTGGAGGTGGCGGCGCTGGTGACCGACTTCGAGCTCAACCAGCTCGGCGACGGCGTCGACCTGGTCATCACGCCGCCGGCGGAGGCGCTGGAGCAGATGGTGCCGTTCGTGCGGGACATGCACACGACCAGCCGCCTGCTCGAGGAGCTGGAGACGGGCACCACCCTGGAGGACGCGCAGGAGCGGGTCATGGCCTACGTGCGCGAGTGGGTGCCCGAGCCCGGCAAGGCGCCGCTGGGCGGCAACACCGTGGCGACCGACCGGGGCTTCCTGGCGCGGGACATGCCCGAGCTGGACGCGCACCTGCACTACCGGATCATCGACGTCTCCTCGATCAAGGAGCTGTCCCGCCGGTGGTACCCGCGCGCCTACTTCAACGCGCCGCAGAAGAACGGGGGCCACCGGGCGCTGGCCGACATCCGGGAGAGCATCGCCGAACTGCGCTACTACCGGGAGGCCGTGTTCGTGCCGCAGCCCGGCCCGGACTCGCCGACGGCCAAGCGGATCGCGGCCAGGCACCAGGTGACACCGCCCTCGACCTGACGCGCCCCGCGTGGCTGGGCAGCCCGGTGGTCGGGAGCACCCCGGGCAGCCGCTACCATGGTCGCCGACGTTCGCACCGGCCGGTCGAGAGGCATGGTTGGTGCGTTCCGCATGGTGGGTGTAGCTCAGCTGGTAGAGCGCTGCGTTGTGGTCGCAGATGTCGCGGGTTCAAGTCCCGTCACTCACCCCACCGGGACGAGCCCCGACCTCCGGGTCGGGGCTCGTCCGCTGTCACCACCGGTTCAGCGGTCGGAGCGGTCCTCCCCGAACTCGCGGCGCAGCTCGTGCGCACGGTCGATCGCCTTCTGCTCCTTCTCCTGCTTCTTCTCGATCCCGCTGTCGTCCCGCGGGGGCAGCTGGATCTCCTCGGCCGCCGGGAGCCCGGCCTGCAGCTCGCGGCTGCGCTCGAGCTCGGCATCGACCTCGGCGCCGAGCAGGAGGGCGATGTTGGTGATCCACAGCCAGAGCAGGAACACGATGACGCCGGCCAGCGCGCCGTAGGTCTTGTTGTAGCTGGAGAAGTTCGCCACGTAGAAGCCGAAGGCCAACGAGGCCAGGATCCACACGACGATCGCGAGCGCCGCACCCACGCTGATCCACCGGAACCTCGGCTGCTGGATGTTCGGGGTGGACCAGTAGAGCAGCGCGACGATGAAGATGACGAACAGCAGCAGCACCGGCCACTTCGCGATGCCCCACACGGTGACCGCGACGCTGCCGAGCCCGATCACGTTGCCGATGGACTGGGCCAGCGGCCCGCTCACCACCAGCATGATCGCCACGAGGGCGACGAGCACGAGGATCACGAGGGTGATGAGGATCTGGATCGGCTTGAGCTTCCAGAACGGCCGACCCTCCTCGATCTCGTAGATCCGGTTCAGCGCCCGCCCGAAGGCCCCGACGTATCCGGACGCCGACCACAGGGCGCCCAACAGGCCGAGGACCAGGCCCAGCCCGGCACCCGGCGAGCTCTGCAGCTGGTTGAGCACCTCCCGGATGTTCTGCACCGAGCTGGTGCCCATGCCGGCCTGCGAGACCACGTTGAGAAGGGCGTCCGTCGTCTTGGGCCCCTGGCCGAACACCCCCAGCAGCGACACGATGGCGATGAACGCCGGGAACAGGGACTGCACCGAGAAGTAGGTCAGTGCGGCGGCGAGGTCCGTGCAGTGGTCGCCCATGAACTCGGCCACCGCACGCCTGCCCGCGAACATCCACAACGGCCGGCGCAGCTTGGTCGGGCTGCTGGCCTTGCTCTCGTGCTCCGGGTCGGGGGCGTCGCTGCGGTCCGGCCCTCGCGACCGGCCGTCGGGTCGTCGTGCCATGGCGTCTCCTTCGTCGGGCCCGAGCAGCTCGCACCTCGGGACGTCGGTCAGGACAAGTCTGGAAAGGCCGCCGCCGGCGCGCATCTCGGAACCGATTTCGTGGATGCGTCGCCCGCCTGATACCTTTTCTCCTCGTTGCGCCGTTAGCTCAATTGGCAGAGCAGCTGACTCTTAATCAGCGGGTTCGGGGTTCGAGTCCCTGACGGCGCACTTCTTCGCGCCCGGGCGGCTGCCCACGGATCTCGCGCGTTGTCGGTGGGATCGGCTGCGATGGCTGCCGTGAGCGTGGCACCCAACTTCACCATCGTCACCGGCAGAGCCGCCAACGACCTATCGCGGGGGATCTTCCCCGTCAGCGACGACGGGACCATCGACATCACGGACTGAGCGCCGTCGTGTCCGAGCCGTCATCCCGGTCTTCCGTACTCTCCGGCAGGCGGGGATGCTCGGTCGGGTAGATGCCGACGGCGAAGCCGTAGACGGTGTCCCCTGACCTGGGCAGCTCGTCGAACTCGCGCACCAGCGCCGCCATGCGGTCCCAGAACTCGGCGGCGCGCTCCTCGGGGAGGCGTGCATGCCGGATGAAGCCCCACAGGCGGCGGTCGCGGAAGGCCGCCGCTGACTCCCGGGCCGCCACCTCGAAGTCGTTGAGGTCCGTCGGCATGGTCTCCCCGTCGGCGCCCGGCTCGACCGGAACGTAGAACATGCGCGCCGTACGGCCGTAGAAGCGCTCCTCGATCGCGCGGACCCGGCGGGTCCGCACCACGCGCAGCAGCCCGGTGCCGGCCAGCACCTTGACGTGGTGGGCGACCGTGCTCTTCGGCCGGGCCACCGCATCGGCCAGCTCCGTGACCGTGGCTGCCCGCTCGTGGAGCAGGCCCAGGATCGTCGTCCGCAGCGGGTTGCCGATGGCACGGACCTGGGCCGGCGTCGTGAGCGCGAGCCGGTCGGCGAGCTGGTAGTCGGGAGAAGGAGGCTTGCTGGACATGGTCCGAACAGACTACCCTCATCAAACGTTCTAGATTATTGGATCAATCGTTGGGATGAGGACTCATGGCAGAGGTCGTCTTGTACCACCACGTCCAGGGGCTGACCGAGGGAGTGGCGGCCTTCGCCGACGAGCTCCGGGGAGCAGGGCACACCGTGCACACGCCGGACCTCTTCGACGGGCGCACGTTCGCCGCGATCGACGACGGCATGGCCCACGCCCGCGAAGCCGGCTTCGGCGCCCTCCTCGAGCGCGGTGTGGCTGCCGGCGAGTCCCTGTCCTCGCCGGGTGCGGTCTACGCCGGGTTCTCCTTCGGGGTCATGCCCGCCCAGCAGCTGGCACAGACCCGCGCGGACGCAGGTGGGGCGCTGCTGCTCCACGCCTGCCTACCGGTCTCGGAGTTCGGCGACCGGTGGCCGGACGGCGTCCCGGTGCAGGTCCACGGCATGGACGCCGACCCGTTCTTCGCCGAGGAAGGAGGCGATCTCGACGCCGCCCGGGAGCTGGTCGCCTCGACCGACCAGGCGGAGCTGTTCCTCTACCCCGGCAACGAGCACCTGTTCACCGACTCCTCGCTGCCGGCGTACGATCCGGCGGCGACCGAGCTGCTCATGGAGCGCGTGCTCCGCTTCCTCGCCAAGGTCTCACGACGGGAAGAGCCCGGAGATTCCGCTGGGTGAGCCCGTCGGGGGTCCTCGACCTTGCCGATGGGAGCAGCATGGCGTGTGCGCGACGACACTCCAGGCAAAGGAGCCGCTGATGCAGCCGACACACGTCTTCGCGGACCTCTCCGTCCCGGACATCGCCGAGGCCCGTGCCTTCTACCAGGACTATCTGGGCCTCAGCCATGAAGAGATCGGCATGGACTGGGTCACCCGGTTCCTGTCTCCGGACCGGCGGGCCGCGGTCCAGCTGGTCACCCGCGACGCGACTGCTCCGTGCAACGCCGCCATCTCCGTGACGGTCGGCGACGGCGTCGAGGAGGCATACGACGAGGCACGACGCCGTGGGTACGAGATCGTCCATCCCCTCACCACGGAGCCGTGGGGCATCCGCAGGTTCCTCGTCCGTGGACCGGACGGCAACGTGGTGAACGTCAACAGTCACGCCGACGACTGAGGTCCCGGGGCGAGGCCCGGCGACCTGGTCAGCCGGCGGCCAAGCGGTAGTCGCCGGCCTCGTCGAGGGCGCCCGCCACCGACTCCCGCGGGAGCTCCTGCTCGCTCGTCACGGTGACCGCGGAGTCGCCACCGGCGACCAGGTCCACCTGGACCTCCTGCACCCCCGGCAGCGCCGAGAGCTCCTCGGTCACCGCGTGGGCGCAGTGGCCGCAGGTCATGCCGGTCACGGTGTAGGTCTTCATGGTCATCCTCTGGTCTCCCTTCGTCGGAACGTGGACCGAATGCCCAATCATACCCCCAGGGAGTATATGGCTCGACGTGGCCGCCCCCGCGAGAGCCACCTTGTTCACCCCCGCCGTACGACTTCAACGGCGACGGGTTCCCCAGGGGCGTTCCCGGGCACCGGGAGTACGCCGACCACTTCGGGGAGGACCTGGTCGCCGGCGACATCGACCCGGCAGCTGCTGCCCCTGGACGCGCTCCCCTACCCGGTCGTCCGGCCGCAGAACCGGTGGCACCTCGACTTCGTCGTGCTCGGCCACCTGCGCTGACTGCTGACGCGGCGACACCTGGGCCGTCCGCGCTTCGAGATGACCCGTCCGGTCACTGGACGAGACCGTCGCGCGCGTGCTCGACTTGGGTCATGTCTCCCGTGACGTGGCGAATGCCGACGCACCGCTGTCCGCGGTGTCCTCGGCCGGCCACGTGCTGGCATCCCTGCGCCTGACCGGCCTCCTGCCAGCCCCTGCCGCACCTCGCGGCCCCCGTTCCCGGAGACGATCCATGACTCGCCACCCTGCCCCCCAGCGCTCGCTCGCCCCTCGCAGCCTGCACCAGCTCGGCCTCCGCGTGCTCGCGCGGCTCTACGGCGCCACCGACGGCCCGGCCGGCGGCGCTCGGCCCTGCGACGTCCCCGAGGCGCAGCCGCCACTCAGCCCCTGCCGCTGAGGACCAGCACGGACCGACGGGCGGCGCGCCTCAGGCTTCGCCGGGAAGGGCCTCCTGGACGTCAGCGTGCACGCTCTCGACCGTCTCCTCCGGGTAGAGCGGCATCGCCTCACGCACCTCGGCGTAGCCCCACGCGGCCAGCGCGCCGGCGGCTGCGCCGTAGCCCGCGGTGAGCAGCAGCGCCGCCGTCTTCGGTGGCAGGAACCGGTCCAGCACCCGCAGGGTGAAGACGGCCGACCCCGCGGTCGCCAGGGCACCGAACACCCCGGCAGCTCCCAGCGCCGCCGCGCCCTTGCCTGCACGGCGGCCCTTGGCCACGAGCTCGGTCTGTGCCAGCCGCAGCTCCTGCCGCACCAGTCTGCGCACGTCCTCGCCCACCGCCGAGAACAGCTCACCGGTGACTTCACCGGAACCAGCAGATCCGCTCTGCGTCATCGTGTCCTCCTTCCGGTCCCCCGCCGGTTACCCAACCGGAGCCGGGCCCATTCGGCACCTCAGGTCCCGGTCCAGGCCGCCCGGCGGGTAGGACATCATGTGGACGGCGGCTCACCGGATGCCGTCGGACAGGTCACGTCGGCCGCCCGGGCGACCCCCCGCCGCGGCCCGAGCCCAAGGAGCGTCCCCGCATGCGCGCACTGGTCAAGGCGAGCGCCGGCCCCGGCCTGGAGCTGGTCGACCGCACCGAGCCCACAGTGGGCCCCCACGAGGTGAAGATCCGGGTGCTGCGCGCCGGGCTCTGCGGCACCGACCTGCACCTGGAGCAGTGGGACGACTGGGCCGCAGGCACCGTCGAGCCGCCCCTCGTGATCGGGCACGAGTTCTTCGGCGAGGCCGTGGAGGTCGGCGCCGACGTCACCGACGTCGAGGTCGGCCAGCACGCCTCCGGTGAGGGCCACGTGGTCTGCGGGACCTGCCGCAACTGCCGCGCCGGCAGGCGCCAGCTGTGCATCCGCACCAGCAGCGTGGGCGTCAACCGCGACGGCGCCTTCGCCGACCGCGTCGTCATCCCCGCGAGCAACGTCTGGGTGCAGCCGGACGACATGGACCCCGACCTCGGCGCCGTCTTCGACCCACTGGGCAACGCCGTGCACACGACGCTGAGCTTCCCCCTCGCCGGGGAGGACGTGCTCGTCACCGGCGCCGGACCGATCGGCGTGATGGCCGCCGCCATCGCACGACACGTCGGTGCCCGCCACGTGGTCGTGACCGACGTCAGCGACGAGCGGCTCGAGCTCGCACGGGGCGCCGGCGCCGACCTCGTCGTCAACGTCGCCCAGCGCCGGGTCGCCGACGCCCAGCGCGAACTCGGCATGCGCGAGGGCTTCGACGTCGGGCTGGAGATGTCCGGCAGCCCGAAGGCGGTCGAGGAGATGCTGGCGAACATGAACCACGGTGGGCGCATCGCCATGCTCGGCCTGCCCGCCGAACCCTTCCCCATCGACTGGGGCCGGGTGATCACCCGCATGATCACGGTCAAGGGGATCTACGGCCGGGAGATGTACGACACCTGGTACAAGATGAGCGCCATGCTGCAGACGTCCCCCACGCTGCGTGACGCGGTCCGGTCGGTCATCACCCACCGGTTCCCGGCCGAGCAGTGGCAGGACGCCTTCGCGACCGCGCGCTCGGGCCGCTGTGGCAAGGTCGTCATGGACTGGAGCTGAATCTCAATCGACACGAACGGAAGAGGACCGGGCAGATGTACGGAGCCGTGAAGGACCAGCTGGCCGCCACGCTGGAGGAGATCCGCGAGGCGGGGCTGTACAAGGACGAGCGCGAGCTGACCTCGCCGCAGTCCGCGCACGTCACCACAGCGAAGGTCGAGGCGATCAACTTCTGCGCCAACAACTACCTCGGCCTCGCCGACGACCCGCGGGTCATCGAGGCAGCGTCGAAAGCCTTGCAGGAGTGGGGATTCGGCATGGCCTCGGTCCGCTTCATCTGCGGCACCCAGACGCTGCACAAGGAGCTGGAGCACAAGCTCACCGAGTTCCTGGGCACCGAGGACACCATCCTCTACTCGTCCTGCTTCGACGCGAACGGCGGCCTGTTCGAGGTGCTGTTCGGGGCCGAGGACGCGGTCATCTCCGACGAGCTCAACCACGCCTCGCTGATCGACGGCATCCGGCTGTGCAAGGCGCGACGGCTGCGCTACCGCAACGCCGACATGGCCGACCTCGAGCAGCAGCTCAAGGAGGCGCAACACGCCCGCCGCCGGGTGGTGGTCACCGACGGGGTCTTCTCCATGGACGGCTCCTACGCACCGCTGGACCAGATCTGCGACCTCGCCGACCAGTACGACGCGCTCGTCCTGGTGGACGACTCCCACGCGGTGGGCTTCATCGGCGGGCACGGCCGGGGCACGCACGAGCTGTTCGGCGTGATGGACCGGGTCGACATCCTCACGGGCACCCTCGGCAAGGCACTGGGCGGTGCCTCGGGCGGCTACGTCAGCGCCCACAAGGAGGTCGTGGAGCTGCTCCGGCAGCGCTCGCGGCCCTACCTGTTCTCCAACGCGGTGGCACCCACGGTGACCGCCGGCTCCCTGGCGGCGCTCGACCTCGCGAGCCGCTCCGACGAGCAGCGGGAGGCGCTGCGCCGCAACACCGAGCTGTTCCGGTCCCGGATGGCCGAGGAGGGCTTCGACGTGCTGCCCGGCTCGCACCCGATCACGCCGATCATGTTCCCCGGCGAGGACGGTGCGCGGAAGGCCACCCGCATCGCGGACGAGATGCTGGCCGAGGGCGTCTACGTGATCGCCTTCTCCTACCCGGTGGTGCCGCAGGGCAAGGCGCGGATCCGCGTGCAGCTGTCGGCAGCGCACAGTGCGGACGACGTGGAGCGCTGCGTGCAGGCGTTCGCAACGGCCCGGGACCGGGTCGGCTGAACGGCGCTCTCCCCCTTGTCACATCCCGGACCGGGGCGCCCTCACCCTGGCCAGACGCCCCGGTCGGGATGTTGTCCATGACGTTAGGACTCCCCGCTGGGAACAACCTGAGAACCACATGTCAGTTCTCGGAGACGAAGCGCAGGCGCAGCCCACCGTGCGGCCGGACCGTGGTGAACGCGTCCCGTCCCGGCGGCTCGGTGCCCTCGGGGAGGGTGACGGCGTGGCCGTGCAGCAGCTCGCTGAGCAGCACGAGCAGCTCGAGCAGGGCCATGTCGCGACCGATGCACAGCCGCGGGCCGAGCCCGAACGGCAGGTAGTCCGCGCGCGCCGAGGTCCCCGTCGCCAGGAAGCGTTCCGGGCGGAACTCCTCCGGCTCCTGCCAGGCCGGCGCCGTTCGGTGCACGAGCCACGGACTGACGATCGCGAGGGTCCCCGGGGGCACGCGCCGGCCGGCGAGGAGGTCAGCGCTGCGAGCGCGCCGGGAGATGACCCACGCCGGCGGGTAGAGGCGCAGCGACTCGTCGACGACCGCCCGGGTCCACCGCAGCTGCTGCAGGCCCGCCACGCCCGGCGCGCCCCCCGCCTCCCCCGCGGTATGCCGGCCACGCACCTCCTCGCGCAGCCGCACCTGGGCGTTCGGGTTCTGCGCGAGGAGCAGCAGCGTCCACATCAGCGAGGTGGCCACGGTCTCGTGGCCGGCGACGACCATCGTCACCAGCTCGTCGCGCACCTCGCGGTCGGAGAGCCCGGCGGCGAGCAGCCGGCCCAGCAGGTCCGGCTCGTCCACACCGGCGCCCCTTCGGTCGGCGACGACCTGCCGGCACACCTCGTCCAGCTCGCGTGTCGCCGCCGCCAGCCTGCGGTTCAGCGGGGTCGGGACGGCCGACGGAACGGGCACCAGCGAGCGCGCCAGCGCGACCACCAGCTCGGCGGCCGCGGCCGTGGCCCGGGCGAGCCGGTCGGCGACCCTCGACAGGTCATAGCCGAACAGGGCCCGACCGACGACCTGGAGGGTGACGTCCATCGACAGTTCCTCGACGTCGACGTCCACCGCGCCGCGCGGCGCGTGCCCCTCGCCCGGCCCGTCGTGCGCCGGCTTGCCCCAGGCGTCGACCAGGGACCGCGCCGAGTCGCGCATCACCGCCACCATGTCGGCAAGGCGCTCGTGGTGGAAGGCCGGCTGCGCGATGCGGCGCCGGCTGATCCAGTCCGCCTGCGCGCTGGCGAGCAGGCCGGCTCCGGTCACCCGCGCCAGCGTCCGGTACTGCACCGTCTCCTTGGTCCAGGTGCGGCCGTGCTCCTGCAGGACGTGCCGGACGTCGGCCGGGGCATTGAGCAGCAGGACTGGCGGGCCGGGGGCAGGGAAGGCGACCTGGTCGCCGTACCGCTGCTGCACCTCGTGCAGGAACTCGAGGGGATCTGCGCGGATCTCACGTAGGCGCAACGCCATCTCGAGCGCAGGCGGTCCGGGCAGCCCGACCCGCGTGGGTCGAAGTCGTCGCACGGCCCCTCCTGTCCGAACCCGGCACCGGCCCACTCGTCCGGTGCCCGGGGCTCAAAGGTAGAGCCCGGTCTGGCCGTCCTCCACCCGTGGCGCGGCCACGGCGTGGATGTCGCGCTCGCGCAGCAGCACGTAGTCCTTGCTGTGGAGCTCCACCTCGGCCCGCTCCTCGGGGTCGAAGAGCACGCGGTCGCCACCCTGCACCTGCCGCACGTTGGGGCCGGTGGCGACGACCGCTCCCCACGCGAGGCGCTTGCCGACGCTGGCGGTGGCCGGGATCACGATGCCGCCGCCCGAGCGGCGCTCCCCCTGCTCCCCCTCGAGCGAGACCAGGACGCGGTCGTGGAGCATCCGGATGGGGAGCCGCTCCGCGGCCGCGCGCCCCCCGTCAGCCACTGCGGCGACGCAGGAGCCCCGCCGTGATGAACACCGCCGAGACGGCCGCGAGCACCGCCGCGATGCGCTCCACCCGCAGGTCCCCGTTGGGCGTGTGGGTCGCCTCCATGAACTTCCGGCGGGCAGCCGCCTTCTCCCTGCGGACGATCTCCTTCGGCTGGGCCCGGAAGGCCAACTGGTCGACGGTGTTGGCGAGCCGCGCGCGTGACGCGCGCAGATCGGCCTCGATCTGCGTGACGGACCTGCTCTGCCCGCTGTTCGCCATGGTGGCCTCCCTCTCGTCTGGCTCGCCTGCGACGATAACGCACAGCGTCGTGGTGGACATGACGAGACGCGGCCGGGCAACGAGCCGCGGGAGGACGACGAGGAGAGACATGCCGAAACTGGAAGCAGGACAGCAGGCGCCCGCGTTCACGCTCACCGACCAGGACGGGCGGACCGTGTCGCTCTCGGACTATGCGGGGCAGCGGCTGATCATCTTCTTCTACCCGGCGGCGATGACGCCGGGGTGCACGACGGAGGCCTGCGACTTCCGGGACTCGTTGGCCTCGCTGCAGGCCGACGGCTACGCGGTCGTCGGCATCAGCCCGGACGCGCCGGAGAAGCTGAAGAAGTTCGAGGAGAAGGAGTCGCTGACCTACCCGCTGCTGTCGGACAGCGACAAGGCGGTGCTGGACGCGTACGGCGCCTACGGCGAGAAGAACCTCTACGGCAAGAAGACCACCGGCGTCATCCGCTCCACCATCGTCGTCGACACCGACCAGACGGTGCAGCTGGCGAAGTACAACGTGAAGGCGAAGGGCCACGTCGCGTCGCTGCGGAAGGCCCTCGACCACTCGTGACGTAGAGTCGGCGCCGCGCGGAAGTGGTGGAACTGGTAGACACGCAGGATTTAGGTTCCTGTGCCTTCGGGCGTGAGGGTTCGAGTCCCTTCTTCCGCACGGCGTGGACGGTCCGTCAGTCGACGCGCACGCTGACGGTGTGCCAGCCGCTCGAGCCGTTGGGCACGGGTGGCGCGAAGGCCTTGGCCTGCAGGTCACCCGCACCGTCGGTGGCCCGCACCGTGAGGGTGTGGTGACCGCGCGTCGCCTCCCACCGCAGCACCCACTCGCGCCAGGCGTCGACCGTCGGCTGGGCGGCCAGGCGCGCCTGCCGCCACGGGCCGTCGTCCGCCCGCACCTCCACGCTGCTGATGCCGCGGTGCTGGGCCCACGCGACGCCCGCGACCGCGACCGTCCCCGCGCGCACGACGCTGCCGCTGCGGGGGACGTCGATCCGGGAGGCGGTCTTGATCGGGCCGCGCGCCGACCAGCCGCGGGGCGTCCAGTAGCCCTCGTCCCGGGCGAACGTCGTCACCTTGAGGTCGGTCACCCACTTGGTCGCCGAGACGTAGCCGTAGAGCCCGGGCACGACCAACCGGGCCGGGAACCCGTGCTCGATCGGTAGCGGCTCGCCGTCCATCCCGACCGCGACGAGCGCGTTGCGGCCGTCGGTGAGGGTCGACAGCGGCGTCCCGGCCGTGAATCCGTCCACGCTCCGTGACAGCACCATGTCGGCGCCCGGCCGGGGACCGGCCAGCGCCAGCAGCTCGCGCACCGGCCAGCCGGTCCAGACGGCGTTGCCGGCCAGGTCGCCGCCGACCTCGTTGGACACGCAGGTGAGGGTGACCATCGCCTCCTGCAGCGGCTTGTCCAGCAGCTCGGTCCAGGTCAGGGTGACCTCGCGCTCGACCATCCCGTGGACACGCAGGCGCCAGGTCGCGGGGTCCACCTGCGGCACGACCAGGGCCGTGTCCACCCGGTAGAAGCGGTCGGTCGGCACGATGAACGGCGTGGCACCCGGGACGTGCACCTGCGCCGCCTCCGGCACCCGGACCGGGTCGGCCACGCCGGGCAGCCGGACGCTCCGGCGCACCCTGCGCACCTGCTCGCTGCCCGTCGCGATGCCCCTGCCGAGCCACGTCCCGAGCAGGCCCAGTGCCACCAGCGCGACACCCCAGCCGACGACCGGGCGCCGGGCCGGCAGTGGGACTCCCGGGTCGCCGGTCACGGGGCGGTCCGTGGCCGGGGACGGCGTGCGCCCGGCCGGGGCCGCTCGGTGCAGTGCCCGGAGGGCGAACATCCCGATGAGCGTGGCGATCACGGTCGGGGCGACGTCCAGCGGTGTCGCGTCCGGACGAGTCAGCACTGCGGCGAGGCCGACGGCGCCGAGCACGGCGAACCCGAGGAGTGCCGCCGCGACCCGGGAGCGCGCCAGGATCCCGAGCAGGGCGCACAGGACCGCGAGGACGACGGCGATGCCGATGAACAGGGCCGTCTTGTCGTGGCCGCCGAACGTCTGGATCGCGTTCTCCCGCAGCCAGTCCGGGGTCACGTCGACGAAGGCGTCCCCGACCGCCACGACGGGGAACGGCTCCCCGCCGTCGAGCCCGAGGCGCTCGAGCAGGCCGGCGACCAGGGCAGAGGCCCCGGCCACCAGGGCACCGCAGGCGAGACCGGTGAGCGCGGCGGCTGGTCTGGACGTCGTCATCACCTCCGGAGGGGATTCGGAGACGGACGGCGCCCGGATCCCATCCCCGTCAGCCCAGGAGCTCGCGAAGGTCCGAGGCCAGCGCCCGGAACGCCCGCCCCCGGTGCGAGACCCCATTCTTCTCCTCCGGGGAGAACTCCGCGAGGGTGCGCTCGCCACCGTCGACCACGAGCAGCGGGTCGTAGCCGAACCCTCCCGAGCCACGCGGTGCCCGCCCGAGCCGGCCGGCGATGCGCCCCTCGCGGACCCGGACCGTCCCGTCCGGCAGGGCGAGCGCCGCGGCGCAGACGAACGCGGCGGCCCGGTGCTCGTCCGGCACGTCACCGAGCTGGGCGAGCAGCAGGTCGTTGTTCGCCCGGTCCTTGTCCGCCCCGGTCACGCCGGACCAGCGCGCGCTGAACACGCCGGGACAGCCGCCCAGGACATCCACGGCGAGGCCGGAGTCGTCGGCGAGGGACGGCATACCGGTGGCCCTGCAGACCTCCACCGCCTTCAGGGTGGCGTTCTCGGCGAAGGTGACCCCGGACTCGACGACGTCCTCGACCTCGGGGAACTCGGTGACCCCGACGACCTCGAGGGCGAGCTCGCCGACGACCTCGGCGAGGATCGCGTCCAACTCCTCCACCTTGTGGGCGTTGCGGGTGGCCAGCACGACCCGGCTCATGCGGAGCGCTCCCCCGTGTCCTCGCCCAGCGCCGACTGCTGGGCCCGCGTCAGCTCGGCGCAGCCGCTCACGGCCAGGTCGAGCAGGGCGTTCAGCAGGTCGCGGCCGAACGGCTCCCCCTCCGCCGTGCCCTGCACCTCGACGAACGCGCCGTCGCCGGTCATCACGACGTTCATGTCGGTGTCGGCGGTCACGTCCTCGGGGTAGTCCAGGTCGAGCACTGGCCGACCGTCGACGACACCGACGCTGACCGCGGCAACGGACCCGGTGAGCGGCTGGGCGTTCGCGCGGACGGAGCCGTTGCGCCGGCCGGTCTCGATCGCGTCGGCGAGGGCCACGAAGGCACCGGTGATCGCCGCGGTCCGCGTGCCGCCGTCGGCCTGCAGGACGTCGCAGTCGAGCACGATCGTGTTCTCCCCCAACGCCTTCGTGTCGACGACCGCCCGCAGGCTGCGGCCGACCAGCCGGGAGATCTCGTGGGTGCGGCCGCCGATCCGGCCCTTGACCGACTCCCGGTCGGAGCGCGTGTTGGTCGACCGCGGCAGCATCGCGTACTCCGCCGTCACCCAGCCCTCGCCGCTGCCCTTGCGCCAGCGCGGCACCCCCTCGGTGAAGGACGCGGCACACAGCACCCGGGTCCGGCCGAACTCGACGAGCACGCTGCCCTCGGCGTGGTCGAGCCAGTTGCGGGTGATCCGGACGCTGCGCAGCTGGTCGGTCGCGCGGCCGTCGTGGCGTTCCGTCGGGGTGTCGGGAGTCGTCGGGGTCATGCACCCAAGGCTACGGTCGCCGCTCCCCCAGCTCGTATGCCGTCCCCGGGCGGGCGAGCCCCACCTCACCGGGCCAGACCGCGGCGGCCTGGGCACGGCATACCTCCGGGTCGTTCCAGGCGGGGAGGTGCGTGAGCACGAGCCGCTCCACGCCGCCGGCCGCCAGCGCCGCCTCGGCCGCACGGCGACCGGACAGGTGCACCCCCGCGCTGTGGTCGCGGCCCTCGACGAAGGCGGAGTCGGCGAGGACCAGGTCGGCGCCCGTCATCAGCGGCAGGAGCGCGGGGCACCTGTCGGTGTCGCCGGTGTACGCGAGGCTCGCGCCGTCGGCCTGGACCCGCAGCCCGTAGGCCTCGACCGGGTGGTTGACCCGGTGGGGTGTCACGGTGAAGGGTCCGATGCGGACCGGCGTGGTGTCGGCGAGCGTGCCGAAGTCGAACTCGCTGCCCATGTCCTCCGGACCCTCGGCGCCGTTGATGGCGGCCATCCGCTCGCGGGCGCCGGCCGGGCCCCACACCGGGATCCTGACCGGGTCCTCCGGGTCGTCGGCGCGGCCGGGACGGTAGCGACGCATCACGTAGAGCCCGCACAGGTCGACACAGTGGTCGGGGTGCAGGTGGCTGAACACCACGGCGTCGACCTCCCAGGGCGGCAGGTGACGCTGCAGCGCACCGAGGGCGCCGTTGCCGAGGTCGAGCAGCATGCTGAACGTCCGGCCCTCGTGCGCGGCCTGGACGAGGTAGCAGGAGGCCGCCGAGTCCGGCCCCGGGAACGAGCCGGCGCAGCCGACGACGGTGACCCTCACGACGCCGCTTCCGCTGCCGCGGCGGCCGCGACGACCTCGGCGCCGAGGAACCGCCGCGCGAGCCGCTCGAACCGGGCGGGGTCACCGGTGGTGAGGAACTCGTGGCGCGGGTGGGGCAGGTCGTCGGGCCGCAGCTGCTCGCGGTCGGCGAGGATCCGGTAGACGTCCTTGGCGGTCTCCTCCGCGGACGACACGAGGGTGACGCCGTCGCCCATGACGTAGGACAGCACGCCGGTCAGCAGCGGGTAGTGCGTGCACCCCAGGATCAGGGTGTCGACGTCCCGAGTCTGCAGCGGCGCCAGGTAGTCCCGCGCCACCTCCAGCAGTTCCTTGCCACCGGTGACGCCGGCCTCGACGAACTCCACGAAGCGCGGGCAGGCGCGGCTGCTCACCTGGATCTGCGGTGCGGCGGCGAACGCGTCGAGGTAGGCGTGGCTGCGGTGCGTCGCCTGCGTGGAGATGACGCCGACCCGGTCGTTGCGCGTCGCGGCGACCGCCCGCCGGACGGCCGGCCGGATCACCTCGACCACCGGCACGTCGTAGCGCTCCCGGGCGTCGTGCAGCACCGCGGCGGACGCGGAGTTGCAGGCGATCACGAGCAGCTTCACGCCTCGGTCGACCAGCTGGTCGAGGCACTCCAGCGCGAACGCCCGCACCTGCGCGATCGGCCGCGGGCCGTACGGCTGGCGCGCCGTGTCACCGAGGTAGACCACCGACTCCTGCGGCAGCTGGTCGAGCACGGCCCGGGCGACCGTCAGGCCGCCGAAGCCGGAGTCGAAGATGCCGATGGGTGCGTCCGCCACGGACCAACGGTATGCCGGGCAGGCGCCGGTCCCAGCCCGGCCCGGTCGTCACCTTGGTCACACCCGGCCCCCGACGCCGACTGGGCGTGTCCGTCAAGGTGGAAGGTTCGTGTCGTCATGACGACTCGGATGTTCCACCTTGTCCGCGCTTGCCCGCGGAGCGCCTGGCGGCCTCGCCCGGGTCAGTCGTCGTGCCGGACGAACGGGTTGGACAGCCTGCCGATCCCCTCGATCTCGACCTCGACCCGCTGGCCGGGCTCGACCGGCCCGACGCCCTCGGGCGTGCCGGTCAGGATGACGTCGCCGGGCAGCAGCGTGAACGCCTGGGACGCGTGGGCGACGAGGTGGGCGACGTCGAAGATCATGTCGGCGGTGCTGCCGTCCTGGACGACCTCGTCGTCGCGCCGGGTCCGCAGCCGTAGGTCGGAGGTGTCGAGGTCGGTCTCCAGCCACGGGCCGAGCGGGCAGAAGGTGTCGAAGCCCTTGGCCCGGGACCACTGCCCGTCGGAGCGCTGCAGGTCA
Source organism: Segeticoccus sp. (assembly GCA_035690725.1). GTDB lineage: Bacteria > Actinomycetota > Actinomycetes > Actinomycetales > Dermatophilaceae > DASSKF01. The sequence goes on along the minus strand of DASSKF010000106.1, from coordinate 4,382 downwards.
CGCGCGGTCACGTCGTTGGCGCACGTGTAGCCGAAGACCACCTTGCCGGCGTCCGCGGGAGCGACGTCCTTGCACATCCGGCCGATGACCACGGCCAGCTCGCCCTCGTAGTGGACGTTCGCGCTCTGCGGCGGCATCACCACCGGGTCGCCCGGTCCCACGACGGCGGTGTTGGGGATGAGGAACATCAGCGGCTCGGCCGGGAGCTCCCCGCCCATCTCCCGGGCGTGCTCGGCATAGTTGCGGCCGATCCCGATGACCTTGCTGCGGGGGATGACCGGCGCCAGCAACCGGATGTCCTCGACCAGGTCGGTCTCGCCGGTCAGCGAGATCGGCTGGTAGAGCGGGTCCCCGCTGATCCGGGCGATCTTCTCCCCCGCGCCGTCGACCAGCCCGAAGGTCGGGTCCTCTCCTGTGGTGTACCTCGCGATGCGCATTCCTCGACACTAGCGAGGAGTCACCCGACGGGCGCCAGCCGGCGCCCCGGTACCAGCGCGCCCTCGTCGACGGTGGCCGCGACGGTGGAGCCGATCACGGCATATCCCGCGTCGTTCGGGTGGGTGTCCGGCCCCTGCGGGACGGTGCACATCCACGTCCACTGGCAGGTCCGGGCGACGCTGAGGGGCACGCTCCCGAAGCCCGGCACGGTGACGTAGTGACTCGGGTCGAAGTCGTGGCTGGAGAAGGCCGTGGACACGTCGGCGACCTGCGCGCCGACGGCCGCGGCGCCGGCCGCGACGGTCGCGTTCAGCTGGTCGAGCACGGTCGTGGAGAGGTGGGCGAGCAGTTCGCCCTGCGGGCCGGGCAGCAGCACCCAGGCCGCCAGGAGGGGGTTGTCGTAGTTGGTGACGACGATCTGCGTGTGTGGCGCGGCCGCCCGCAGCCGGCTGAGGACCACCGGCAGGTTGTGCGCGACGTCGACGAGGCCCTGCTGCGCACAGGCGAGGTCGACCGTGCGGGTCGCCGCGTCGATGCACCGCTGGACGTCGTTGGCGCCGATCGTCACGGTGACGAGCTGGGTGTGCCTGGCGTGGGCGTGCAGGAACTGCACCGCCTGGTCGAGCTGGCTGCCCCGGGGGTAGCGGCACGTGCCGCCCTGCCCCATCGACACGGAGGTCTCCCCGGTGCAGGACAGGTTGCGCAGCATGGTCTTGCCGGCCTCGGCGCGCACGGCGCCGAGGACGTCCCCGACGTAGCCGCCCTTCCGGTCATCGCCCTGCCCGGGCTGGTACCCGGCGGCCAGGGAGTCACCCAGGGCGAGGTACCAGCCCATGGCGTGCTCGCCCCCACGGCCCTGCCCGGGACCGGCGGACGCGGGAGCCGCTCCCGAGAAGGCGAGCGCGGTCGCTGCGCACAGTGACAGGAACAGCGCGGCCGTGCGAGCGGCGCCGCGGCGAAGCAGGGACATGACGACCTCCAGAACCGGTACCGACCCCGAGCCGACTCCGCACAGCGTCCCACCGGTCGTGCCGGCGTGACCGGCATTCGGCATTTCCCCGCCCGCCCGACGCCGCCTACCGTGGGACCACGTGAGCGCCTCCCGGACGGCCGGCACGCCGGCCACCCTCCTTGCCCAGGACGACTGGCGCGAGCGTGAACGCACCCACCAGCACCGCGTGGACCGGCTCACCGCGGCGCACCGGGAGCGCCGCCGGGACCGCCGGGCGCACCCCGTCGAGGACTTCCTGTTCACCTACTACCGCCACCGCCCGAGCCAGTTGCGCCGCTGGCACCCGGGCGTCGGAGTGGGTCTCCGCGGCGAGGCCGCCGGTGAGCGGAACGGGTGGCGGCACTACCGGTATGCCGACCACACGGCATACGTGGACCTCGACCTGTTCCTGCGCGACCGGGGGGAGACGGTGCGCTTCGTGCGCGACCTGCTGTCGGCGATGCTCGAACGGCCGGCGTACCTGGGTTGCTTCGGGTTGCACGAGTGGGCGATGGTCTACCGCCAGCGCGCGGGGGACGTGCGGCACGCGTCGTGGCCGCTGCGGCTCGGCCACGACGGAACCGACGCGGTCGTGGAGCGGCACCGGATCCGGTGCACCCACCACGACGCGTTCCGGTTCTTCACCGAGGCAGCACGGCCGCGCAACTCGCTCCAGCCGCAACGTGACTCGCAGGTCGCGATGGAGCAGCCGGGGTGCCTGCACGCGGGGATGGACGTCTACAAGTGGGCCTTCAAGCTGACGCCCGCGGTGCCGGGCGAGCTGACCGTCGACTGTTTCGAGCTGGCCCGGGAGATCCGTGAGCTGGACATGCGTGCGTCGCCGTACGACCTGAGCGAGCTGGGCTACGAGCCGGTGCCGATCGAGACCGCGGAGGGCAAGGCGGAGTACGTGGCGGCGCAGCGGCAGTTCGGCGAGCGGGCCCGGGTGCTGCGGCGGCGGTTGCTGGCGGTCTGCGAGCGACTGCTCGGGTGAGTCGGCGCTTCAGCCGCCGGTGCGGACCGGCACGCCCTGGCGCATGAGGCCGTAGGTGATCCCGTCGACCAGGGCGATCCAGCTGGCCTCGAGGATGTTGCCCGCGACACCGACCGTCTCCCAGGACCGCTCGTCGTCGGCGTGCTCGATCAGCACCCGGGTCGTCGCGTCCGTGCCGTGGGCCGCGTCGAACAGGCGCACCCGGAAGTCGATCAGCTCGAGCTTGTCCAGCTCCGGGTAGACCCGGGTGAGCGCCTGGCGCAGCGCGTGGTCGAGCGCGTTGACCGGGCCGTTGCCCTCGCCGGTGGCGACGTGCCGCTGGCCCCCGGCGACGAGCTTGACCGTCGCCTCGGACAGTGCCGTGCCGTCGCCGCGGGCGTCGGTGATGACCCGCCACGACTCGACGTCGAAGTAGCACAGCCGCTGCCCGTCGAGCTCGCCGCGCAGCAGCAGCTCGAACGACGCGTCGGCGGCGTCGAAGGTGTAGCCCTGCGCCTCCAGCTCCTTGACCTTCGCGACAACGCGCCCGAGCAGCTCCCGCTGTCCGGTCACGTCGTGGCCGAGCTCGCGGGCCTTGAGCTCGATGCTGGCGCGCCCGGCCATGTCCGACACGAGGGTGCGCATGTCGTTGCCGACGGATCCGGGGTCGGTGTGCTGGTAGAGGTCGGGGTCGACCCGGATCGCGCTGGCGTGCAGGCCGGCCTTGTGCGCGAAGGCGCTCGCGCCGACGTACGGCTGGCGGCTGTAGGCCGGGACGTTGGTGATCTCGCTGATCGAGTGGGCCACCCGCGTCGCCTCGCGGAGCCGGCCGGGGTCGAGCAGGTCGTGACCGAGCTTGAGCTGCAGGTTGCTCACCACGGTGAGCAGGTCGGCGTTGCCGGTGCGCTCGCCGTAGCCGTTGACCGTGCCCTGCACGTGCGTGACACCGGCGGCCACCGCGCTGAGCGAGTTCGCCACGGCGCAGCCGGTGTCGTTGTGGCAGTGGATGCCCAGGCGCGCCCCGGTGCCGCGCAGTGCCTCGTGCACCACATCGGCGACCTGTGGGGGCAGCATGCCGCCGTTGGTGTCGCAGAGGGCCACCACGTCCGCGCCCGCCTCGGCGGCCGTGCGCACCACCTCCAGCGCGTATGCCGGGTCGGTCGCGTAGCCGTCGAAGAAGTGCTCGGCATCGAGGAACACCCGCCGGCCCTCGGCCGTGAGGAAGGCCACCGTGTCGCGGACCATGGCGAGGTTCTCCTCGAGCGTGGTCCGCAGTGCCTGCTCCACGTGCCGGACGTGCGACTTCGCGACGAGGGTGACGACCGGGGTCTGCGCGTCGAGCAGCGCACGCACCTGCGGGTCGTCGGCCGCGACGGCACCGGCCCGCCGCGTGGACCCGAACGCCACCAGCTGGGCGTGGGCCAGGTGCAGCGACTGGCGTGCCTGGGCGAAGAACTCGGTGTCCTTCGGGTTGGCACCGGGCCACCCACCCTCGATGTAGCCGACGCCGAGCTCGTCGAGGTGGGCCGCGATGGCGAGCTTGTCCGCCACGGAGAGGTTGAGCCCCTCCTGCTGGGCGCCGTCGCGCAGCGTGGTGTCGTAGACGTGCACTTGGCTGACGTCGGTCATCGCGGCCCATCCTCGAGCTCGAGCGGGTGCGGCGGTTCCCCGCCGGCCGTGTTGTTCCATTGTGCGGTGTGGTCCGTCCCGGAAGGATTCCCCTCCCGCCCCGCGCGATCCCGGTGCGGGGTGGTGCCCCGGGAACGAAAAAACCCCCCAGGGTGTGGGAGGTCTGCGCGGCGGGAGAACCCGTCGCGCTACTCGAGAATGATGGTGGCGGTCGTCACACACGTCCCGGGGGTGGTCACGGGCGCAACTCTGACAGGTCGTCCCGGCATCCGGCCACTGCGTCTCGCCATCCAAGACGCCCATCTGCGACCGGACACGCGTTGCGCGAGGGACCTCGGGCGTTTCCCCCGA
>DASSKF010000105.1:0-2981 GCA_035690725.1 Segeticoccus sp. | reverse complement strand
GGCCTGCTCGACGAGGTCGCCACCGGCAAGGTGACCGGCGAGGAGGAGATCTGGTCGCACACCGACCTGTGGGACTTCCAGGCCAACGTCGACGGTGCCCGGGTCGCGTTCGAGGGGCTGCAGCCCGTGCTCGAGCGCAAGGACCCCGAGCTGGCCGAGCGGATCGAGCACCGGTTCGCCGAGCTCCAGCAGCTGCTCGACCAGTACCGCACGAAGGACGGGTTCGTCAGCTACACCGAGCTCAGCAAGGCGCAGGTGCGCGAGCTGTCCGACGCCGTGAACTCGCTGTCCGAGCCGCTGGCCCAGCTCACGGCCGCGGTCACCGTCTGAGCGGATCCGGTATGCCGTCCCCCTCGTCCCAGCAGGAGGTCGCCCGTGGCTGAGCACCCGTCAACGCCCGGGGTGAGCCGCCGCCGGTTCTTCGGACTGGCGGGGGCCGGCGCTGCGGTGGGCGCCGCCGGGTTCGCCGGCGGCATCGGCACCGCGCGCGCCACCGACTCGAACACCGGCTCCGGGCAACGTGGTTCGTACCCGTTCCACGGTGTCCACCAGGCCGGTATCGCGACGCCCGCCCAGGACCGGCTGCACTTCGCGGCGTTCGACCTGAGCACCTCCTCGCGCGAGGACCTGGTGTCCCTGCTGCGGGACTGGACCGACGCCGCCGCGCTCATGACCCGCGGGAAGCCGGTCGGGGCGGGTGAGCCCACGGCATACGACGCGCCCCCGGAGGACACGGGGGAGGCGTGGGGGCTGCCGCCGTCCCGGCTGACGATCACCATCGGCTTCGGGCCCGGCCTGTTCCGCGACGACGAGGGGCGGGACCGGTTCGGGGTCGCCGACCGGCAGCCGCGGGCGCTGCAGCGGCTGCCGCACTTCCCGGCCGACAACCTCGACCCGCGGCGCAGCGACGGCGACCTGTGCGTCCAGGCCTGTGCCGACGACCCGCAGGTCGCGGTGCACGCGGTGCGCAACCTGTCGCGGATCGCGTTCGGGCGGGCGACGCTGCGCTGGGCCCAGCTCGGCTTCGGCCGCACCTCGTCGACGTCGACCAGCCAGCAGACGCCGCGAAACCTGTTCGGGTTCAAGGACGGCACGGCCAACCTCAAGGCCGAGGACGAGGCCGGCATGCGCGAGCACGTCTGGGTCGGCGAGGGCGACGACCCGCGGGCCGGGTGGCTCGCCGGCGGTTCCTACCTCGTCGCCCGGCGGATCCGCATGACCATCGAGACCTGGGACCGCAGCTCGCTGCGCGAGCAGGAGCAGATCATCGGGCGGGACAAGCGCGAGGGGGCGCCGCTGTCCGGTGGCACCGAGTTCACCGATCCCGACTTCCGGATGAAGGGCGGCGACGGGCGGCCGCTCATCGCCCGCGACGCGCACGTCCGCCTGGCCCACCCGAGCCACAACGACGGGGTGCAGATCCTGCGCCGCGGCTACAACTACACCGACGGCAACGACGCACTCGGCCGGCTCGACGCGGGCCTGTTCTTCATCGTCTTCGTGCGCGACCCGGGCAGGCAGTACGTCCCGATGCAGACCAAGCTCTCCCGCGACGACGCGATGATGGAGTACCTCCAGCACACCGGCTCCGGGCTCTGGGCGGTGCCGCCGGGCGTGCGCCGGGGCGAGTTCGTGGGCCAGGCCCTGTTCGCCTGAGTTGAGGTGGTCCGCCGCGACAGGGCAGGCTTGCCGTCGTGACCGCAGCCGAGCCAGCTCTCGACCAACGGCAGCTGCTGGCTGCCGTGCAGCAGCTGCGGGGGGAGGTCGCCGCCACCCGGCTCCCGCTGGTCCTGGCCGGCAGCGAGGCCGCCGAGGGTGAGCGCGACCGGCTGCTCAAGCAGCTCGACGACTACGTGCTGCCGCGCCTGTCGGCGCTCGACGCCCCCTTGCTGGCCGTGGTGGGCGGGTCAACGGGGGCCGGCAAGTCCACCATCGTCAACTCGCTCGTCGGCGAGGTCGTGACGCGCGCCGGGGTGCTGCGGCCCACGACCCGGGCCTCGGTGCTCGTCCACCACCCCGAGGACACGCGGTGGTTCACCGACCAGCGGGTGCTGCCCGGGCTGGCCCGGGTCACCGAGCCCGCGAGCGAGCAGGGGCGTCGCCGGGCCCAGGAGGCGGCCGGGACCACGGAGGACCCCTCCTCGGTGCGGCTCGTCGCCTCCGAGCACCTCCAGCCGGGACTCGCGCTGCTCGACGCCCCGGACATCGACTCCGTCGTGCGCGCCAACCGCGAGCTCGCCCGCCAGCTGCTCTCGGCGGCCGACCTGTGGCTGTTCGTCACCACCGCCGCGCGGTATGCCGACGCGGTGCCCTGGGGGCTGCTGCGCGAGGCCGCCGAACGCGGCACGTCGGTCGCGATCGTGCTCGACCGGGTGCCGCCGGAGGCGATGGCCGAGGTGCGCTCCCACCTCGCCGAGATGCTGCGCGAGCACGGGCTGGCCGAGTCGCCGGTGTTCCCCGTCCCCGAGACCCGGCTGTCCCGGGAGGGCCTGCTGCCCGAGCGCGACATCGCGCGGCTCCACTCGTGGCTGACCTCCCTCGCCCGGGACGCGAAGGCCCGCTCGACCGTCATCCGCCGCACCCTGACCGGCGCCCTCGACTCGCTCCCGTCCCGGGTGACCGGCATCGCCGAGGCCGTGGACGGACAGGTCGAGGCCCTGGAGGCGCTGGGGGCGGCGGCCGGCACGGCATACGCGGACGCGCTGTCGGAGGTGGAGCGGGGGATGACCGACGGCACGCTGCTGCGCGGCGAGGTGCTGGCGCGCTGGCAGGAGTTCGTGGGGACCGGGGAGCTGCTGCGCTCCCTGGAGAACCGGGTCGGCCGGATCCGCGACCGCCTGGTCAGCGCGATCAAGGGCAAGCCGCAGCAGGCCGAGCACGTCACCGTCGCGGTCGAGTCCGGCTTGGAGTTGCTGATCCTCGAGCACGCCGAGGCCGCCGCCGAGCGGGCGGCACAGCTGTGGGGTCAGGAGCCGGGCGGC
>DASSKF010000104.1:0-7697 GCA_035690725.1 Segeticoccus sp. | reverse complement strand
GAGATCGAGGCCAAGATCATCGAGCTCGACAAGAACCGCAACAACGTGGTGCTGTCGCGTCGTGCGTGGCTGGAGCAGACCCAGTCCGAGGTGCGCACCGGCTTCCTCAAGGAGCTGCAGAAGGGCCAGATCCGCACCGGCGTGGTCAGCAGCATCGTCAACTTCGGCGCGTTCGTCGACCTCGGTGGGGTCGACGGGCTGGTGCACGTCTCCGAGCTGTCCTGGAAGCACATCGACCACCCGTCCGAGGTCGTCGAGGTGGGTCAGGAGGTCACCGTCGAGGTGCTCGACGTCGACATGGAGCGCGAGCGCGTCTCCCTGTCGCTGAAGGCCACCCAGGAAGACCCGTGGCAGCACTTCGCCCGCACCCACGCCATCGGCCAGGTCGTGCCGGGCAAGGTCACCAAGCTGGTGCCGTTCGGTGCGTTCGTCCGTGTCGACGACGGCATCGAGGGCCTGGTGCACATCTCCGAGCTGGCCGAGCGCCACGTGGAGCTGCCGGAGCAGGTCGTGCAGGTCGGCCAGGACATCTTCGTCAAGGTCATCGACATCGACCTCGAGCGTCGCCGGATCTCGCTCTCGCTGAAGCAGGCCAACGACGGCAGCCAGATCGCCGAGTTCGACCCGACGCTCTACGGGATGGCTGCGGAGTACGACGAGAACGGCAACTACAAGTACCCGGAGGGCTTCGACCCCGAGACCAACGAGTGGCTCGAGGGCTACGAGACCCAGCGCGAGGCCTGGGAGAAGCAGTACGCCGAGGCGCACGAGCGCTGGGAGGCGCACAAGCGTCAGGTCGAGGAGGCCCAGCAGGCCGACATCGACGCGGGCGCGGGCGCGTCGACCTCCTACTCCTCCGGTGGCGACAGTGGCTCGTCGTCATCGTCGTCGTCCTCCTCCTCCTCATCCTCCTCCTCCGGTGGTGGCGGCTCGGCCACGCCGCAGGCGCCGGCCTCCGGCGGTGGCACCCTCGCCTCCGACGAGGCACTGGCCGCGCTGCGGGAGAAGCTCACCGGCGGCTGACCAGCTGAGGACACCCCGACGTGGCCCGGACCGTGCGCGGTCCGGGCCACGTTCGTGTGCCCGGCTCCAGGCGACCGGACCGTTGCGCGGCGACCAAGAAGGGCGCCGGACCACGCGAACGATCGCGCGATCGAGCGACGGTTCCCGCGGGTGGGGGATCTCCTCGCGTGGCGGCGGGCTCGACGCGGACCCCTTTACCGCCCCGGGTAGGGTCGCGACGTGTTGCGCGTGGGGCTGACCGGCGGGATCGGTTCGGGCAAGTCGACCGCAGCCGCGCGGCTGCGCGAGCTGGGTGCGCTCGTCGTGGACGCCGACGTGCTGGCGCGGGAGGTGGTCGCGCCCGGCTCGGAGGGCCTGTCCGCCGTCGCCGACCGGTTCGGCGCGCAGGTCCTCGCCGCGGACGGCTCCCTGGACCGAGCGGCTCTGGGGACGTTGGTCTTCGGGGACCCGGCGGCCCGCCGCGACCTCGAGCGGATCACCCACCCCCGGATCGCGACACGGACGCGTGAGCTGGTCGCCGCCGCACCGCAGGACCAGGTTGTCGTCCACGACGTGCCCCTGCTCGTCGAGAAGCACATGGGCCCCGGCTACCACCTCACCCTGGTCGTCGGCGCGGACGAGGATGTGCGTGTGCGGCGGCTGGCCCGCGACCGGGCCATGGCGGAGGCGGACGCCCGCGCCCGCATCGCGTCCCAGGCCACCGACGAGCAGCGGCACCGGGCGGCCGACGCCTGGCTGGACAACAACGGCACCCCCGCGCAGCTGCGGGCCGCGGTGGACATCCTCTGGCGGGAACGGCTGGTGCCCTACGAGGAGAACCTGCGGGCCGGCACACGGGCACCTCGGCCGGAGGCACCCACCCTCGTGGAGTATGACGACACCTGGCCCGCGCAGGCCGCGCGGCTCGTCGCGCGGCTCGGCCAGGTGCTGGGCGACCGGGTCCTCGCGGTTGAGCACATCGGCTCCACCAGCGTCCCCGGACTCGCGGCGAAGGACGTCATCGACCTGCAGGTGGAGGTGTCCCGGCTGGGGGACGCCGACCGGCCCGGGTTCGCCCGCGACCTGACCGCCGCCGGCTTCCCCCGTGTGCGCGCCGTCACCGGGGACCGGCCGAAGCCGTCCGTGCCCGACCGGCTGGCGTGGCACAAGCGGTTCCACGGCAGCAGCGATCCCGGTCGCACGGCGCATGTGCACGTGCGGGAGCGGGGGAGTGCCGGCGCCCGCTTCGCCCTGCTCTTCGGCGACTGGCTGCGTGCCGACGCCGGCGCCCGGGAGGAGTATGCCGGGCTGAAGCGCCGGCTGGCGGCCGCCGAGGCGACGACGTCCGGCTATGCCGACGCGAAGGAACCGTGGTTTGACGCGGCGTACCCGCGCGCCGAGGAGTGGGCCCACGAGAGCGGCTGGGAGCCCCCGCGGTGAGCGGCTCGCGGCGCCCGGCCGACGTCTACGAGGCGGGGGAGGAGCCCGACCCGCGCTTCTCGCTGGCCAACGAGCGCACGGCCCTGGCCTGGATGCGGACCGCCCTCGCGATCGTGGCCGGCGGGGTGGCCCTGGTGTCGTTCGCCAGCCTCACCGACCTCCCCGCGTGGACGCCGCTGGTCGGCGCCGCGGCCTGCGTCGGCGGCGGGGCCACCGCGCTGCGGGCGGTCTTCGGCTGGCGGCGGGTCGAGCGGGCCCTGCGCGAGCGACGGCCCTTGCCGGCGCCGCACGCCCTGCTGCCGCTTGCCGTCGGGGTCGGACTGCTCGCGCTCGTCATGGTGGCGCTCAGCATCGTCGAGATCGGTCGCCGATGACCCGCTTCGCCATCACCGACCGCGGCGGCCTGCAGCCGGAGCGGACCACCCTGTCGTGGCAGCGCACCGCCGTGTCGGCCAACATCGGCGTGGTCGCGGTCCTGCTCGTCGACGTGCGCGGCCACCACTGGGCGCTGGCCCTGCTCAGCGCGGTCGCGGCGCTCGCCACCACCGGCTTCGTCAACCTGCTGCGGCGCCGGGTGGGTCACCTGAGCGGGGGCTACGGCGCCGAGGCCGGGGCGGCCTCGCCGTGGCCCGACATGCTCCGGGTCGGCGCGGTGGTCGTCACGCTGGCTGCGCTGGGGATCGCCACGGCGGTCGCGGTGCTGCTGGGCGGTTGACCCGACCGGGCGGAATGGCCGTGTCGGCACCGACGTTTACCGTGACATCATGCGGCCGACGACTGACATCCAACGCACGGTGGCCCCGTTCCAGGTGGTCTCCGACTACGCCCCCAGCGGGGACCAGCCGCAGGCGATCTCCGAGCTCGCGAAGCGGGTCAACGGCGGGGACCAGGACATCGTGCTGCTGGGCGCCACCGGCACCGGCAAGTCGGCGACGACGGCGTGGCTGGTCGAGCAGGTGCAGCGCCCGACCCTGGTGATGGCGCCGAACAAGACGCTCGCCGCGCAGCTGGCGAACGAGTTCCGGGAGCTGCTGCCGCACAACGCCGTCGAGTACTTCGTCAGCTACTACGACTACTACCAGCCCGAGGCCTACGTCCCGCAGACGGACACCTACATCGAGAAGGACTCCTCCATCAACGACGAGGTGGAGCGCCTGCGGCACAGCACGACGAACTCGCTGCTGACCCGCCGCGACGTCGTCGTGGTCGCGTCGGTCTCCTGCATCTACGGACTGGGCACGCCGCAGGAGTACGTCGACCGGATGACCCGGCTGCGGGTCGGCGACGAGGTCGACCGGGACGAGCTGCTCCGGCGCTTCGTGCAGATGCAGTACACCCGCAACGACCTGGCCTTCACGCGCGGCACCTTCCGCGTGCGCGGCGACACGGTGGAGATCATCCCGGTCTACGAGGAGCTCGCGATCCGCATCGAGTTCTTCGGTGACGAGGTCGAGCGGCTCTACACCCTGCACCCGCTCACCGGTGAGGTGATGCGCGAGGAGCAGGAGATGTACGTCTTCCCGGCCTCGCACTACGTCGCCGGCCCCGAGCGGATGGAACGGGCCATCGGGGGCATCGAGGAGGAGCTCGAGCAGCAGCTGGCCGCGTTCGAGCAGCAGGGCAAGCTGCTGGAGGCGCAGCGGCTGCGGATGCGCACGACATACGACATCGAGATGATGCGGCAGATCGGCTCCTGCTCGGGCATCGAGAACTACAGCCGGCACATCGACGGGCGCTCCGCGGGCTCGGCGCCGAACTGCCTGCTCGACTACTTCCCCGAGGACTTCCTGCTCGTCATCGACGAGTCGCACGTCACCGTCCCGCAGATCGGGGCGATGTTCGAGGGCGACATGTCCCGCAAGCGCACGCTCGTCGACCACGGCTTCCGGCTGCCCAGCGCGATGGACAACCGGCCGCTGCGCTGGGAGGAGTTCCTCGACCGGATCGGGCAGACGGTCTACCTGTCCGCGACACCGGGCGACTACGAGGTCGCGAAGAGCCACGGGGTGGTCGAGCAGATCATCCGCCCGACCGGCCTGGTCGACCCCGAGGTCGTGCTCAAGCCGACCAAGGGCCAGATCGACGACCTGCTGCACGAGATCCACGAGCGCACCGAGAAGGACGAACGGGTCCTCGTCACCACGCTGACCAAGAAGATGGCCGAGGACCTGACCGACTACCTGCTGGAGAAGGGCGTGCGGGTGCGCTACCTGCACTCGGAGGTCGACACGCTCCGCCGGGTCGAGCTGCTGCGCGAGCTGCGCACCGGTGAGTTCGACGTGCTGGTCGGCATCAACCTGCTGCGTGAGGGCCTCGACCTGCCCGAGGTGTCCCTGGTCAGCATCCTGGACGCCGACAAGGAGGGCTTCCTGCGCTCCACCCGCAGCCTGATCCAGACGATCGGACGCGCCGCCCGCAACGTGTCCGGCCAGGTGCACATGTATGCCGACTCGGTCACCCCCTCGATGCAGGAGGCGATCGACGAGACCCGGCGACGCCGGGAAAAGCAGGTCGCCTACAACACCGAGAAGGGCGTCGACCCGCAGCCGCTGCGCAAGCGGATCGCCGACATCACCGACATGCTCCAGCGTGAGGATGCCGACACCGAGGCCCTGATGGGCAGCGGGCGCAGCCAGTCCCGGGGCAAGGGCTCGGCCCGGGGCCGGAGCGGCGAGGGCCGGCCGGGCGCGACCGCACGCCAGGACCTGCCGGCCACGGACCTCGCCGACCTGATCCAGCAGCTGACCGAGCAGATGCACCAGGCCGCGGCGGACCTGCACTTCGAGCTGGCCGCCCGGCTGCGCGACGAGCTGGGCGACCTGAAGAAGGAGCTGCGCCAGATGCGCGCGGCGACCAAGTAGGTGGCCGGACCGGTCGCCCGGGACGCCCGCCGCCCCGTCCTCGCCGCCCTGATCCTCACCATGGCGCTCGTCGCCATGGACACCACCATCGTCGCGACCGCGATCCCGCAGGTGGTCGGGGACCTCGGCGGCTTCTCCCTCGTCGGGTGGGTCTTCTCGATCTACCTGCTGGCGCAGACCGTGACCATCCCGGTCTACGGGAAGCTGGCCGACCTCTACGGGCGCAAGCCGGTGCTGGTCTTCGGGGTGGTCGTCTTCCTGGTCGGATCGGTCCTGTCTGCGGCGGCCTGGAACATGTGGACCCTCATCGTCTTCCGCGCCCTGCAGGGCCTGGGCGCGGGCTCCATCGGCGCGACCGTCAACACCGTGGCGGGGGACCTCTACGAGGTGCACGAGCGCGGCAGGGTGCAGGGGTGGCTGTCCAGCGTGTGGGGCATCTCCGCGGTGGTGGCGCCGGCCATCGGCGGCCTGTTCGCCCAGTACGCGAGCTGGCGCTGGATCTTCCTCGTGAACCTGCCGGTGGGGGCGGTCGCGCTCACCCTCATCGCCCGGGGGCTGCACGAGCAGGTGCAGCGCCGCGCCCATCGGGTCGACTACGCCGGGGCCGCCCTGCTGCTGACCACGGCGGCGCTGCTGATCCTCGGGCTGCTCCAGGGCGGCACCGGGTGGCCGTGGCTGTCGGTGCCGAGCGGTCTCGTGTTCGTCGGCGCCCTCGTGGCGGGCGCCGCGGCGGTGCTCGTCGAGCGTCGGGCGGCTGAGCCCGTCGTGCCGCCGTGGCTGTGGACCCGCCGGCTCACCGGGGGGTCCTACGGCGCCACCTTCACCGCGGGGCTCATGGTGATCGGCCTGTCCACGTTCCTGCCGACCTGGGCGCAGGCGGTGCTCGGCCTCAGCCCGGTCGCCGCGGGCTTCGTCCTGGCGGTGATGAGCATGACCTGGCCCCTGGCCTCGGGTCTGTCCGCCCGGCTCTACCTGCGGGTCGGCTTCCGCGACACCGCCCTCATCGGCAGCGGCTTCGCCACCGCGTCCGGTGTCGTGTTCGCCCTCCTCCCGGAGCAGGCCCCGGTGTGGCAGCCGGTGCTCGGAAGTGCGCTGATGGGGGCCGGCATGGGCCTGATCACCTCGCCGCTCATCGTCGGGCTGCAGTCCACGGTCGGCTGGTCGAGCCGCGGCGTGGTGACCGGAGGGGCGATGTTCGCCCGGTTCCTGGGCCAGAGCCTCGGCGCCGCCGTCTTCGGTGCGGTCACCAACTCGGTGCTGCTGCAGCGGCTCGCCACGCCGCCGGCGGGTCTGCCCGCGGGCGTGCCGACCCGGGTCGACGGGGTCAGCCGCGCGCTGGAGGGCGGGCACGCGGCACCCGCGGTTGCCGCGTTCCTGCGCTCGGCGCTGCACGCGTCGACGCACGCGGTGTTCCTCGGGCTGCTGGCCGCCGCCGTGGCGACCGCCGCGATCCTGGCGGTCGTGCCGCGCCGGTTCCAGCAGGTGGACACCTCCGCGCCCGCCCGATTGGAGCACGGGCCCTCGGTCTGACAGGATGGGTCGGTACCTCGGAGGGGAGTATCCCCCACGCGGTGTCCTCGTCATCACGGACGCGGCCGGCGGATCACCCGCCGGCGGGCGTGTCCCGGGGAGCCGGTCCGCACCAAGCAGGGGCGGGAGAGACCTCCGGCCACGTCCTCGTGTCCGGAAGGCTGCACCACATGACAGTTCCCGTTTGGGTCTGGGCGCTCACGCTCGGCGTGACCCTCGCCCTGCTCCTGGTCGACGTCTTCGTGATCGGCCGGCGCCCGCACGTGCCGTCCCCGAAGGAGACCGGTGGCGCGCTCGCGTTCTACATCAGCGCCGCGCTGCTGTTCGGCGTCGGCGTCTGGATCTTCGCCGGCGGCGACTTCGCCGGACAGTACTTCGCGGGCTGGCTCACCGAGTACTCCCTGTCGATCGACAACCTCTTCGTCTTCCTCATCATCATGGCCAAGTTCGGGGTGCCGCAGAAGCTCCAGCAGTACGCCCTGATGATCGGCATCGTGACGGCGCTGATCATGCGGGCGATCTTCATCGCCGTCGGCGCCGCCGCGATCAACCACTTCTCCTGGGTCTTCTACGTCTTCGGCGCCTTCCTCGTCTACACCGCCGTCAAGCTCGCCACCGAGAAGGACGAGGACGACGACTACGAGGAGAACGCCTTCATGCGCTTCGTCGAGCGGCGCTTCCCTGCGACCAAGGAGTGGCACGGCACCAGGATCCGCGTGAAGGTCGACGGCAAGAAGCTCGTGACGCCGATGTTCATCGTCATCCTCGCGCTCGGCACGACCGACCTGCTGTTCGCGCTCGACTCGATCCCGGCGATCTACGGGCTCACCAAGGAGCCGTTCCTCGTCCTGACCGCGAACATCT
>DASSKF010000103.1:0-6734 GCA_035690725.1 Segeticoccus sp. | reverse complement strand
GAACAGCAGGGTGACGCCGATGACCCAGTTGATCTCGCGCGGCTTGCGGAAGGCGCCGGTGAAGAACACCCGGAACATGTGCACGGTGATCGACACGATGAACAGCAGCGCCGACCAGTGGTGGATCTGCCGGATGAGCAGCCCGCCGCGGATGTCGAAGGAGATGTCGAGGGTGGAGCGGTAGGCCTCGCTCATCGTGACGCCCTTGAGCGGCACGTACGAGCCGTTGTAGACCACCTCGCCCATGCTCGGCACGAACCAGAAGGACAGGAACGTGCCGGTCAGCAGCAGGATGATCAGCGAGTACATCGCGATCTCGCCGAGCATGAACGACCAGTGGTCGGGGAAGACCTTCTTCAGCAGGCTCGGCATGCCCTTCGCCGCGCCGGTGCGGTCGTCCACCCAGCTGGCCAGCCCACCGAGCGGGCTGTTGGTCGAGCCGTTGGGGGACGCGTCGCGGTCACGCGCGCGCAGCCCCCGCGCACCCTGCGGAAACCCGTGCCTCGCTCACTGTCGCTCCCGCCGCCGACCTACCCACGTCCGTGGCTAACTTACTCAACTTGAAGTAGTCTATATAGGCAGAATGAACGACAGTCAAGCATGAGGATCGCGCCGTCCGATCAGGTGAAGACGAAGACTGGCAGCGGCGCCCACCCGGCACAGGACAGAGCAGGAGCAGCCGATGAGAAGACCAAGCAGAGCCGTTCTCGGCACAACGGCAGCCAGCACCCTGACGGCGGTGCTCGGCTCGGTCGGCACGCGAGCCGGCTCCACGTGGTACCGAGAGCTGGACAAGCCGTCGTGGCAGCCGCCCGGGGAGGTGTTCGGCCCGACCTGGACGAGCTTGTACGGCTTGATCGCCGGCGGGACCGGTCGCTCCCTGGCCCGGCTGCCAGGGCGGGAGCGCCCGGCATATTGGGCAGCGCTGGGCACCAACCTGGCCCTCAACGCTGCCTGGAGCTGGCTGTTCTTCACCGCCCACCGGCCACGGTGGGCCCTCATCGACAGCCTGTTGCTTGAGTTCTCGACCCTGGACCTGCTGCGGCGCAGCGCACGGGTGGACCGGCCAGCGGCCTTGATGCTCGCCCCGTATGCCGGCTGGGTGGCCTTCGCGACCATCCTCGTCGGCGAGATCAGCCGGCGGAACGCGTGACCTGGCGTAGGGGCCGCGAGCAGTGAACCGACCGAAGGAGCACATGGCAGAGTTCGTACACACCAGCGTGGTGCCCACCACGGTCGAGGACGTGTTCGCCTGGCACGCCAGGCCCGGGGCGATGGTGCGGCTCATGCCGCCCTGGCAGCCCGCGCGTGTCGTGCAGCAGGCTGGCTCCCTGCGTGACGGGACGGCCATCCTGCGCCTGCCGCTGGGACTGCGGTGGGTGGCCGAGCACCAGCCCGACGGACACCGGCCTCCCCACCAGTTCGCCGATCAGCTCGCCGGGGGCGCCGTGACGAAGCTCGTGGCGTGGCGGCACACCCACCGATTCGAGCGGGAGGGTCTCAACACCCGTGTACAGGACATCGTGCGCACCTCGGTCCCGGCCAACTTGCTACGGCGCATGTTCACCTACCGCCATCAGCAACTGGCCGACGACTTGGCCAGCCTGCAGCGGGCGCGAGACTGGAGCACAGCCCGGCAGACCGTCGCGATCACCGGTTCCCACGGGCTCGTGGGCACCGCGATCAGCGCGCTGCTGACCACTGCTGGCCACCGCGTCGTCCGGCTCGTCCGTCGACCTGCCCACGGCCCGGACGAGCGGCGCTGGGTGCCCCGGGAGCCGGGACCGGACCTGCTCCGCGGGGTGGACACCGTGATCCACCTCGCCGGCGCACCCATCGCCGGTCGCTTCACCCCGGCGCACAAGGCCACCATCCGGGACAGCAGGGTGGAGCCCACCCGTCAACTGGCCCGGGCCGCGGCCGGCACCCCGCACGGCCCCACCACGTTCATCAGCGCATCCGCGATCGGCTACTACGGCCACGACCGCGGTGACCGGCCCCTGACCGAGGACGACGCGCCCGGCGAGGACTTCCTGGCCGACGTCGTGCAGCAGTGGGAAGCAGCCACCTCGGCCGCCGCGGGGGCCGGGCTGCGCACCGTCGTCGTCCGAACCGGCGTCGTGCAGTCGCCGCGGGGCGGAACACTGCAGCTGCTGCACCCGCTGTTCGCGGCCGGCCTGGGCGGCCCGCTGGGCGACGGGCGGCACTGGCTGTCGTGGATCGGCATCGACGACCTCGCCGACATCTACCTGCGCGCCGTGCTCGACACGGGGGTGTCGGGTCCGATCAACGCGGTCGCTCCGAGGCCGCTGCGGCAACGCGACTACGCCCAGACACTCGCGGCCACGCTGGCTCGACCTGCGCGGTTGCCCGTGCCCCGCTTCGGCCCCGAGCTCCTCCTGGGTCGCCAGGGCGCCACCGAGCTCGCCTTCGCCGACCAACTAGTGAGCCCCCTGCGGCTCCAGCAGCTGCGGCACACCTTCCGACACCCCGACCTCGCGCCGGCCTTGGCGCACCTCTTCGGCCGGACGACCGAAGCAGTCGCAGCCTCCGAGTGAGGCGTTCAGCTACGGGGCCGACGCGGAAGAAAAAAGGACACCCGACGCTGGTAGGCCGCGTAGGCAGGGTCGTCGCGACGCATCCGCTCTGCCGGCCGGGCACCGGTGCCGGAAACCAGCAGCCAGGTCATCGCGGCCGGCGACCCGACCGCCCACCAAGCGCGGCCGGAGCCCGCTGCGACCAGGAACACACCCCACCAGAAGCAGGCGTCACCGAAGTAGTTCGGGTGCCGCGACCATGCCCACAAGCCCCGATCCATCACGCGACCGTGCTCGGGGTCGGCCTTCCAGCGGGACTTCTGCTGATCCGCCACCGCCTCGATCGCGCCGCCCGCGACCATCAGAGCCGTGCCCACGCCCACGACCGCGCGGCCGGTGCGTCCTCGCACGCCACCGCTGACCGCAGCCACCTGGATCGGCAGCGTGATGAACCACTGGGCCAAGCCTTGGGTGACGAAAACCTTGACGACGCGCTCGAGCCGGTCCGCCCCGTCCAGCATCTCCGCATATCGAGGGTCCTCGCCGCGGCCGGCGGAGCTGTGCTGGACGTGCGCGGCCAAGCGGGCGCCCCACGCCGACACTCCGAGCGCCAGGAGGATCCGGCGCGGCCGACCACCGCCACGGACGGTCGCCGCGACGGTGGCGATTCCGGCCAGTCCCGGGCCCCAGGCGACGTCGACGACGTTCACCCGTCCGGCCCGGCGTGAGGCCGCCCATGCCCCAGCCTGCACGGTGGCTGCCAGTCCGAGTGAGCTCGCCGTGACTGCGGCAAAGCGACGCACAGGTAAGCCCATGTCGGTAGGGTCCCAGACGAACCTACCCACTGTGAAGATGTTGCCCGGGCAGCGAGAGGTGCGAGCGGCAGCTCTCAGCGGCAACTCCGATGCGAGGTGCCGCTCGGTGTCGGCAGTGCTCGGCGCGCAGAGTCGAGTCAGGTAGGCAGAGGCACCCCGCACGTCGATCCCCACATCGCGGACCAGGCTTCCGTCAGGCGAGGGTCGCTCCATGGCCAGCAGTTGCCAGCGGCGATCGTGCGCCGTAACCGCATCAAGCAGGAAGACGAGAACCGGTGCGGCGACCAGCAGCTCTTCGGGCTGTGGCCGTCCCGTCCGGGGCTCTGGGTTGGTCCGGTGGTTCACGGAGGTCTCCCGGATCCGGTGAGCCTCGTCGAGGATGAGCGCATCGACGCTCGTCCCGCTGCTGGACCTCCTTCGCAGCGAGAGACAACGGCTGCTTGGAAGGTGCGATGCGGCTGGACAGCAGGCGGTCGGCATACTCCGCACCGCTCGCGCCGGTCGAGGGCTGGCGGGCGGGTGCGGCCGTTCGCTACAGGCCGAGGACCGGAGTCGCGATGGTGAAGTAGATGACCAGTCCGGTGGCATCGCAGAACGTGGAGATGAAGGGGTTGGAGAAGACGGCCGGGTCGGCGCCGGTCTTGTGAGCGATCAGCGGCATGATCCCGCCGACGACTGCGGCCATGGTGCAGATCGCCAGCAGGGTGAGCCCGATGACCAGCCCGATCCCGGGGGTGAACGCGACGGCGGCGGTGATCAGGCCAAGGGTGCCCAGGAGCGCGCCGAGGGCTGCGCCGACGCGGAGCTCACGCCAGATCACCCGGGGCAGGTCGCGCGCGCGGACCTGTCCGATCGCCAGGGCACGGGTGACGGTGGTGGCCGCTTGGTTGCCGGTGTTGCCGCCGGTGCCGGTCAGCAGCGGGATGAACAGGGCCAGCACGACCACTTGGTCCAGGCGGTCTTCGAAGATGTCCAGGACCTGCACGGTCAACACGGCCGAGACGGCCAGGACCAGCAGCCAGACGACGCGGCTGCGCACGATCCGCAGGGTCGAGGT
Organism: Segeticoccus sp.; assembly: GCA_035690725.1. GTDB lineage: Bacteria > Actinomycetota > Actinomycetes > Actinomycetales > Dermatophilaceae > DASSKF01. The sequence goes on along the minus strand of DASSKF010000103.1, from coordinate 2,325 downwards.
GGACAGGTAGGAGCCACGCAGGGGCTCTGCGCCGCCGGTGCGGGCAGCGTTCTCGGTGTCCTCTTCGTCGATGATGTCGATCGCGTCATCGACGGTCAGGATCCCGACCAGGCGCTCTTCGAGATCGACGATCGGCATGGCCAGCAGCTTTTCGGAGCGGAACCGTCGGGCGGTTGCCTCCCGGTCGTCGATCGCGCGGGCGCTGACTGCTGGCTTGGCGATGTCGTCGATCCGGGCGTCGGGTGCGGCGGACAGCAGGGCGCGCAGGCCGATCACCCCGGTGAGCTTTCGGGTGGTGTCCACCACCGGTAGCAGATAGACCGTCTCCGGCTCGTCGATGCGTGCGCGCACCTGTGCCAGCGCGGCCGCGGCGGTCATGTCTTCGGGAAGCGCCAGGACTTCGGGCGACATGTACCGGCCGATGGCGTCCCTGGGGTAGCCCAGCACGGTGGCAGTCATCTGCCGCTCGGCCGGGCTCAGGCCGGTGATCAGGCGGTCGGCCACGCTGGCCGGCAGCTCATCGAGCAGCCCGGCCCGGTCGTCCGGGTCCAGCGCCGAGATCAATTGGGCGGTCTCCGTGCTGCGCAGTGCGCCGACCAGGGCGGCTTGGTCGGCCGGCGTGAGGTCCTCGAAGACCGACAACGCAGTGTCCTTGTCGAGCACGCGGTACAGCACCGCGGCCCGCTGGGCCGTGCTGGTGGCGACCAAGTAGCTCAGCTCGCCCACCGGAAGGGACCGCGCCTGCGTCGACAGGGCGGCCAGGTCGCCCTCGCTGCGGGGGTCTCGATGCAGCAGATCCTCGACCCGCTCGGTGACCGGCATCGTTGTGACGAGGTTGTCAGTCGGCCCGGTTGAGCACGACCTTGCCGGTCTTGGCATCGAGGGTGACCTCATGTTTGGTGCCGTCCATGATCACGTCGGCCTCCCACACGGTCTTGCCTCGATGACTGTCGAGGCCGAGTTCGGTGATGTGCCCACCGGGGACGGCGGAGGCGATCTTGCGTGCGGCCTGTCGGTAGTCGAACTCGGCCGCCTGCACCCGGCTGCGGTGCTTGGCGCGGTCGTGGGCGTCCTCACGCTTCTTCGTCGGGCCGGAGATCACCTTGCGTCCGGACCGGGACATGTCCATCTCGTGCTCGGTGCCGTCGGAGGTGACGACCTGGCCTTCCCAGCGCGCTCCGCCCTGTTCGCTCTCGACCGAGACCAGGGTGCTGTGGGGCACCGCCTTCTCCGCCGTTGCCCCTGCCCGCAGCAACACGGCTTGACTCTTCGCCGCCGGCGGGACCTGCGGGCTCGACGACGGCGCAGCCGCACCACCGGTGGCCGAGGCGCCGCTGGAGGAGCCACCGCCGCCACACCCGGCGAGCACCCCGGCAAGCAGGCCTCCCGTGACCAGGGCCACGGCCCGAACGATGCGATGCTGGTGAGCGAACATGGCCTCAGGTCTACCCGGTCCGGGACGCCTGACACCGGCTCGATGAGAGCACTCTCACCTGCCCGCTGTGCCAGTCGTCGGTGGTCCACAGTGGCGACATGGTGACATGGCGTCGCGTGGTGGCCGCTGCCGTGATCGTGCTGGTGATCGGGGTCGGGTGGGTCGTCCTGGGCGGCCGCGACACGCCCATGCGCCCAGATCTCGGGCCGGCGGTCCAGGTGCGGTTGACCACGCCGGCCGGCGACAGGAGTCCGACGACCAGGAGCCGCCCGGATGCAACGGCTCCCAGTCCGACGCATCGAACCGGGCACCGGTCGCCCACCTCCAGCACGGCACCGGGAGCCCGCACCGTGCCGCGGCACGTGCCGGCACCGGCTGGCGACGAGGACGACGACGCCGATGATCACGAGGACGACCGCGACGACGGGCCGGACGGCGACAGCGACTGAACCGGTTGCGACCGCGTCAGAGGGCATGCTGGCGACCAATGGTGTCGGAATGGGAGGACCATCGGTGAGAAGACGGCGGTGGGTGCGGGTACCCAGCACGCGCGCCCGGGTGCTGGGCTGGTTCATGCTCATCGTCGCGATCGCGCTGGGGCTGAACATCGTGGCGGTCGACCGGTTCATGCACGCCCGTGCCCAGGCCGTGACCAATGCCGAGCTGCAGCACGAGGTCGTCAAGTTCCGCGAGTATGCCCAGCGGGCGGTCGATCCCGCCACCGGGCGACGATTCGCCGACGTCAAGTCGCTGTTGCGCAGCTACCTGGCCGAGGCGGTCCCCGAGCAGGACGAGGCCCTGTTCAGCGTCGTGGACGGGCAGCCTGCCTACCGCACCCGCAACCCGGTGCCGGCCCGGCTGGACCGCCGTGCCGACGTTCTCGCCAGGGC
>DASSKF010000102.1:0-17910 GCA_035690725.1 Segeticoccus sp. | reverse complement strand
TCCCGATGTAGTTGTGGTTGAGCATGCGCGCCTCTTCCTGCGCCAGCACCACAACCCGCCGGGCCCGGTCGGTGAACCGTTCGAACATCGTCTGCTCCTCGCTATCGAGATACCTCGATGCTATCTGTGCTCAGGGGCACCGGTACCCGCCCGGTGGCGGACCGATGCACGATCGGGACAACGCCGCGGCTCCGCAGGCTGTTCCGGCCCTGAGCGCCCCCGGCTCATGTTCGCCGTGAGCGGAAGGCGCCCCCTGTGGACAACAGGGGCACACTGGGCTCCATGCGGATCGGACTGTTCGTCACCTGCCTCGGCGACGTGCTCTTCCCGGACGTCGGCAGGGCGACCGTCGCGATCCTGGAACGCCTGGGCCACCGGGTCGTCTTCCCGGCGGCGCAGACCTGCTGCGGCCAGATGCACACCAACACCGGCTACCAGCAGGACGCCCTCGGCCTGGTCCGCCACCACGTGGAGGTGTTCGAGGCCGCGCTGGACTCGGATGTGGAGGCCGTCGTCGCGCCGTCCGGCTCCTGTGTCGGCTCGGTGCGCCACCAGCACGCGGCGATCGCCCGCCGGGCCGGCGACGAGTCGCTGGCGGCCAGGGCGGAGAAGGTGGCCGACCGGACGTACGAGCTGTCCGAGCTGCTCGTGGACGTGCTGGGGGCCACCGACGTGGGGGCGAGCTACCCGCACCGGGTGACCTACCACCCCACCTGCCACTCGCTGCGGATGCTGGAGGTGGCCGGTCCGGTGGTCGGGGCCACCCGGCAGGGCCCGGACAAGCCGCTGCAGCTGCTGCGGGCGGTGCGCGGCATCGACCTGGTCGAGCTGCCGGAGGCCGAGCAGTGCTGCGGCTTCGGCGGTACCTTCGCCCTCAAGAACGCCGAGACGTCCACCGCGATGCTGGCCGACAAGATGAGCAACGTGATGGGCACCCACGCGGAGGTGGTCACCGCCGGCGACATGTCCTGCCTGATGCACATCGGTGGCGGCCTCGGCCGGCTGCGCACCGGCGTCCGCGCCGTGCACCTCGCCGAGATCCTCGCCAGCCAGCAGGGGGCATCAGCATGAGCGTCTTCCTCGGTATGCCGACCACGGGCGTTCCCGGCCCCACCGCGCCTCCCGGGGTGGGTCACCTGAGCGGGACCGAGCCGTTCCCGCAGGCGGCGCGGCAGGCGCTGGGCGATGCCCGGCTGCGGCGCAACCTCGGCCACGCCACGGCGACGATCCGGGCCAAGCGGGCCGCGGTGGTCGACGAGGTCCCGGACTGGGAGCAGCTGCGCGACGCGGGCAGCGCCGTCAAGACCGCCACGATGGACCGCCTCCCCGAGCTGCTGGAGCAGTTCGAGGCGAAGGTGACCGAGCGCGGCGGGGTCGTGCACTGGGCCCGCGACGCCGCCGAGGCCAACCGGATCGTCACCGACCTCGTCCGCGGCACGGGCCAGGATGAGGTGGTCAAGGTCAAGTCGATGGCGACCCAGGAGATCGGCCTGAACGAGGCGCTCGAGGCGGCCGGCATCACGGCACACGAGACCGACCTCGCCGAGCTGATCGTCCAGCTGGGCCACGACATGCCCTCGCACATCCTGGTCCCGGCCATCCACCGCGGACGCGCCGAGATCCGGGACATCTTCGTCCGCGAGATGGGTGGGGCGGGACCGGAGCTGACCGACGAGCCGGCGGCGCTCGCCGAGGCGGCCCGCCGGCACCTGCGCCGGACCTTCCTGCGGGCCAAGGTGGGCATCAGCGGCGCCAACTTCGGCGTGGCCGAGACCGGCACGCTGATGGTGGTCGAGTCCGAGGGCAACGGGCGGATGTGCCTGACGCTGCCCGAGACCCTGATCACCGTGATGGGGATCGAGAAGCTGGTGCCGACCTGGCGGGACCTGGAGGTCTTCCTGCAGCTGCTGCCCCGCTCGTCCACCGGGGAGCGGATGAACCCCTACACGTCGACCTGGACCGGAGTCACCGACAGGGACGGCCCGCAGGAGTTCCACGTCGTCCTGCTGGACAACGGCCGCACCCACGCGCTCGCCGACGATCTCGGGAGCACCGCGCTGCACTGCATCCGCTGCTCGGCGTGCCTCAACGTCTGCCCGGTCTACGAGCGCACCGGCGGCCACGCGTACGGCTCGGTCTACCCCGGTCCCATCGGGGCGGTGCTCTCCCCCCAGCTGACCGGGGTGACCGGCGGCGACGACCCGAACGACTCATTGCCCTACGCGTCGTCGCTGTGCGGTGCATGCTTCGAGGTGTGCCCCGTCAAGATCGACATCCCCTCGATCCTCGTCCAGCTGCGCGCCGAGCACACCGAGCGCGCCGCCGAGCGGCACCGGATCCCCTCCCCCGAGGCGGTCGGGATGGCGGCCGCCGCCTGGGTGATGGGCGAGGAGGGCCGGTTCGACCGGGCCGGACGTGCCGCGTCGGCCGGGCGGCCGCTCATCCGCGGCGGACGCTCGCGGCTGCCGCTGCCCCCGCCGCTGTCCGGCTGGACCGCGTCCCGGGACGTGCCGAGCCCACCCGCCGAGACGTTCCGCCAGTGGTGGCGGCGCACGCACCCCGACCAGGAGGCCGGTCATGACCACTGAGCAGCGGCGGCCGGCGGACGGCACCGACCCCGGCGGGGCCCGCGAGGAGGTGCTGCGCCGGGTGCGCGAGGCGCTGGGCGAGCGACGCACCCGGGTGCGGGTCGACATACCGCGCGCCTACCGCGGCGAGGGGACGCTGGTCAACGGTGAGCTGCAGGGCCTGTTCGTCGAGCGGGTGGAGGACTACAAGGCGACCGTCACCCGGTGCGGGCCCGGTGACGAGGACATCGCCGGCACGGTCGGCGCGATCCTGCGCGAGCTGGCGGCGCGGGTCGTCGTGGCGCCGGCCGACGCGCAGCAGCGGTGGCTGCCCGAGGGCGGGCGGCCGTGCACCGTCACGGTCGACGACGGGTCGCTGGGCTCGGACGACCTGGACACCGTGGACGCGGTCGTCACCGGCTCGGCGGTGGCCATCGCCGAGACCGGCACCATCGTGCTCGACGGCCGCGACACCTGCGGCCGGCGGATCATCTCGCTGGTGCCGGACGTCCACGTGTGCGTGGTGCGCGCCGGCGACGTGGTGCAGACCGTCCCGGAGGCCCTCGTCGAGCTCGACCCGTCGCTGCCACTGACCTTCATCAGCGGGCCCAGCGCGACCAGTGACATCGAGCTGAGCCGGGTCGAGGGCGTCCACGGCCCGCGCACCCTGCGGGTGGTCCTCGCCGGCTGAGCCGCGCCGACCGCGGCGCCGGCTGCTCGCGGCCGGCCGTCTGCGCCAAAAGGGTGTCGCCGCCCGGCGCCGAGGAGCACACTGGAGGATCCGGACCGAGGGACTGCGAAGGGCCCGTCATGGAGACGCACCGACACGACGCCCGAGCCTGCTGGTGGGACCACCGTGCCTGCCGCTGGGTCTGCCCGCCGGAGGCGCTCACCGCCGCGCACCCGTGCGACGTCCTCGCGGCCGAGGTGCTCGCCGCCGAGGCGGCACGGACCCTGCCGGACACCCCCGCGCCGCTCACCGAGCCGGCGACCGGCGTCGCGCGGGCGACCTGACCGACTGACGAGCGCGCGGCCGGCCGCGCACCTGAGCTGATCCGGCGGCTCAGCCAGCCTTCTTGCGCTGCGCCTTCTTGGCCGGCTTCTTCGAGGTCGACGACTTCCTGGCGGCGCTCGGCTTCTTCGCCGTGGACTTCTTCGCGGGCCGCTTCTTCGCCGCGGACTTCGTCGCGGAGGACTTGTTCGCCGCGGTGCGCTTGCGCGGCTTCTCCTCCTCGTCCGACTCGTCCCCGGACCCGTCCCCGGTCCCCTCGTCCGCCGACGCGTCCCCGGCGTCGCCACCCGCCGCGGTGTCGCCACCCGCCGCGGTGTCGCCACCCGCCGCGGTGTCGTCGAAGGTGTCGGCACCGACCTCGCCGCGGGCCTTCTTCGCCCGGTCGACGCTGGCCTGCAGCGCGGCGAGCAGGTCGACGACCTCGCCGCCCTCCTCCTTCTCCTGCGGCTGCTGCTTGACCTCGCCGCCCTCGAGCTTGGCCTCCACCAGCTCCTTGACGGCGACCTCGTACTCGTCCTCGAACTCGCCGGCGTCGTAGTCCCCCGACAACGACTCGACGAGCATCCGCGCCATCTTCAGCTCATTGGAGGAGGCAGCGTTCTCGGTGGCCTCCAGGGTGCCGAAGTCCGGCTCGCGGATCTCGTCCGGCCACATCATCGTCTGCATCACGATGACGTCGTCCTTCACCCGCAGCACGGCGACCGTGGTGCGCGTCCGCAGCGACACCGTCACGACGGCCATCCGGTCGGCCTCCTGCAGCGCCTCGCGCAGCAGGGCGTAGGGCTTGGCGGCCTGCTTCTCCGGCTCGAGGTAGTAGGACTTCTCGAGGGTCATCGGGTCGATCTGGTCGGCCGGCACGAACTTCTGCACCGCGATCTCGCGGCTGCTGTTCACCGGCAGCTGCGACAGGTCGTCGTCATCGAGGATGACCATCTGCCCGTCGTCGGTCTCGTAGCCCTTGGCGATGTCGTCGTAGGACACCTCTTCGCCGTCGATGCTGCAGACCCGCTTGTAGCGGATCCGCCCGCCGTCCTCCTTGTGGACCTGGCGGAACTGCACGTCGTGGTTCTCCGTGGCCGAGTACAGCTTGACCGGCACGTTGACCAGCCCGAAGGACACGGCACCCTTCCAGATCGCGCGCACGCTCGCTCCCACTCTCCTCGTCGCCGCCGGTGTGGCTTGCCCGCCATTGTCCGACAGGATGGCCCCATGCGCCCGATGCTCGCCACCCTCGGCCGGGAGATCCCGGCCGGGCCGGGATGGCTGCACGAGGTCAAGTGGGACGGGATGCGGGTGCTCGCCGACGTGCACGAGGGGCGGCTGCGGCTGGCCTCGCGCAACGAGAACGACGTGACGGCCAGCTTCCCCGAGCTCGCCGGGCTCGTGGGCGCCGGCACGGACCTGCTGCTCGACGGGGAGGTGGTGGCGCTGCGGGACGGTGTGCCGTCGTTCCAGGCCCTCGCCGAGCGCATGCACGTGCAGGACGCGGCACGCGCCCAGCGCCTCGCGCGCACGGTCCCCGTCACCTACATGGTCTTCGACCTGCTGCGGCTGTATGCCGAGGACCTCACCTCCCGGCCCCTCCGTGCGCGCCGTGAGCTGTTGGAGTCGCTGGACCTCGGGGCCGGCGCCTGGCGGGTGCCACCGGTCTACGACGACGGGGAGCTGCTCGCCGAGGCGGCGCGCCAGCAGCACCTGGAGGGCGTGGTCAGCAAGCGCCTCGCCTCCCGCTACGGCCCGGGGCGGCGCAGCACCGACTGGCTGAAGTTCCCGGTGCGTCCCTCGTTCTCCTTCGTGGTCGGCGGCTGGCGCCCCGAGACCGACAGCGCGACCCGGTTGGGCGCGCTGCTCGTGGGCGCGCCGACCGGGGGCGGGCTGTCCTACCGCGGCAAGGTCGGCGCCGGACTGGCCGGCCGGGCGGGCCAGACGCTGCTCGAGCAGCTCGAGCCGCTGGCCAGCAACCGGTCCCCGTTCTGCGACGAGGTGCCCCGGCCGGACGCGAAGGGCACGACGTGGCTGCGCCCCGAGCTCGTCGTCGACGTGGAGGCACTCGGGGTGACCGACGGCGGACGACTGCGCCAGCCGGCATACCGCGGCCTGCGACCGGACCTCACGGCCGCTGAGCTGCCGCTGGACGGGGAGGGGTGACCGTGGCGGCCGAGCCGCAGAACACGACCGTGAGCGTGGACGGGCGCTCACTGAAGCTGAGCAACCTCGACAAGGTGCTGTTCCCGGCGACCGAGACGACCAAGGGCGAGGTGCTGCACTACTACGCCCGGATCGCGCCGGTGCTGCTGCCGCACCTCACGCGCCGGCCGGTCACCCGCATCCGGTGGCCCGAGGGGGTGTCGAACCAGTCGTTCTTCGAGAAGAACCTCCCGAGCGGGGCGCCGGCCTGGCTCCCGTCGGTGCGGCTGCCGGCACCGGGATCGAGGGCGGACCGGGAGACGATCACCTACCCGCTCGTGGAGGACGTGGCGACCCTCACCTACCTGGTCAACCTCGCGTCGCTGGAGCTGCACGTGCCGCAGTGGCAGGTGGACGAGGACGCGACGCCGCTGCCGCCGAACCGGCTCGTCATCGACCTCGACCCGGGCTCCCCGGCCGGACTGCACGAGTGCGCCCGGGTCGCGCTGCTGGTCCGCGAGCGCCTCGACGGACTCGGGCTGCGGTCCGCGCCGGTCACCAGTGGCAGCAAGGGGATGCAGCTGTATGCGCAGCTGTCCGGAGCGGAGTCCTCGGACGAGGTGCGCGATCGGGCCCGCGAGCTCGCCCAGGACCTGACGAGGTCGCACCCGGAGCTGGTGCTGTGGAAGATGACCAAGTCGCTGCGCCCCGGGAAGGTCCTGCTCGACTGGTCCCAGAACGTGGCGGCGAAGACGACCATCTCGCCGTACTCGGTCCGCGGCCGGGAGGCACCCCGGGTGGCCGCCCCCCGGAGCTGGGCCGAGGTCGAGCGCGGCGCCGAGGAGCCGACCGCCCTGCGCCAGCTGGAGTTCGACGAGGTGCTGGACCGGGTCGAGGCGGACGGCGACCTGTTCGCCGACCTCCTCGGTGCCGGGTCCTGACCGGCGCCGGACGCCGCTGGGCTCGACCGGTGGCCGGGTGCGGCGTCCCGGACACGGCGAGAGGCCCGCAGCGGGCGTCGCGGGCCTCTCGCAGGTCACCGGGTTCAGTGGGCCTTGTCGTAGGCCTCCTGCAGCTCCCGGGAGATGCGCCCCCGGTCACTGACCTTGAACCCCTTCTTGCGCCCCCACTCGCGGATCTCGTTGAGGTCCTCGCGCTTGGCTCCCCCGTTCGCGCGACGACGGCCGGCCGAGCGACGGCCGCCGGAACGGCGCGCGTGGCCGATCCACTCGGCGAAGTCCTCACGCAGCTGAGCCGCGTTGGCCTCGTTGAGGTCGATCTCGTAGGTCACGCCGTCCACGGCAAAGGTGACGGTCTCGGCGGCATCGCCACCGTCGAGGTCGTCGACGAGCAGCACCTGCACACGCTGGGCCATCGGGTCTCCTTTTCCAGAGGTGAATGTTGTCGGCAGCCTCGACAGGGAATTCAAGGTTGCTGGTCCAATCCTAGAGGAAAAGCAGGTCTCCCGGTGAAATACCACTCGTCATCCTGTGGACGAGGAGGAATGCTGTCGCCGAATGTGCGGCAGCGACCGGTCCCGATCCGGGAATGTCAGTTCGGGTGATTGTCCGGCGTGGGCGGAATCTGCTCCGCGTCCTGTGCGGCCTCCCACTGTGAATGCGCGATCCGCTCACGGCGGTCGGCCTCCACCAAGTTCTTCATCACCAGCCAGAACAGGTAAAGGATTCCGGCGGTCGGCAACACGGCCGCGATGTAGGTCCAGACTGTGCCCATCGTCACATCACTCCGGTTTCAACAACGGAAAGAGGATGGTCTCACGAATGCCGGCACCGGTGAACAGCATGACCAGCCGGTCGATGCCCAGCCCGAGGCCACCCATCGGGGGCGCGCCGTACTCCAGGGCGCGCAGGAAGTCCTCGTCCAGCTGCATGGCCTCCGGGTCGCCCGCGGCGGCACGCAGGGACTGCTCGGTCAGCCGCTCCCGCTGGATCATCGGGTCGATGAGCTCGGAGAACGCCGTGCCCCGTTCGGTGCCCGCGATGATGAGGTCCCAGGCCTCGATGAGCCGGGGGTCGTCGCGGTGCGGCCGCGCGAGCGGCTGGGCGGAGGGTGGGTAGTCGCACACGAACGTGGGCTGCAGCAGGGTGGGCTCGACGAGCTCGCCGAAGAGCTCCACGGCGAGCTTTTCGGCGTCCCAGTCCTCGGCCGCCTCCACCTCGTGGTGCTTCGCGATGCTGCGCAGGTTTTGCAGGTCGGTGTCCGGGTCGATCGTCTCGCCGACGAATTCCGACAAACCCTCGTAGAGCGGCAGCCAGCGCCATTCCCCGTCGAGGTTCACCTGCCCCTTGGGGGTCTCGACCACGCGTGTACCGAGCGCGTCGGCGCAATTGACGATGACCTGCTGAATGAGGGCCGCCATGGTGAACTGGTCGGCATACGCCTCATAGGCCTCGAGCATCGTGAATTCAGGGCTGTGCGTGGAGTCGACACCCTCGTTGCGGAAAACCGGACCGATCTCGTAGACCTTTTCCACACCACCGACGACCGCCCGCTTGAGATGGAGCTCGAGGGCGATGCGCAGCGACATCGGCAGGTCGAACGCATGGAGATGGGTCGGGAAGGGGCGGGCGGTGGCCCCGCCGTGCACCAGCTGCAGGACGGGGGTGACGATCTCGGTGTAGCCGCGGTCGTCCATCGTGTCCCGCACGGCGCGGGTGATCTTCGCGCGGGTGAGAACCATGTCGCGCGACTCGGGGCGGGTGATCAGGTCGACGTAGCGCTGCCGGACCCGTGCCTCCTCGGACAGCTCCTTGTGCAGGGTCGGTAGCGGGCGCAGCGCCTTGCTGGCCATCTGCCACTCGTCCGCCATGACGGACAGCTCGCCGCGCTTGCTGCTGATGACCCGCCCGTGGACGTAGACGAAGTCACCGAGGTCGACGTCGGCCTTCCACGCCGCCAGGGCGTCCGGGCCGACCTCGGCCTGGCTGAGCATGACCTGCAGCCGGGTGCCGTCGCCCTCCTGGAGCGAGGCGAAGGCCAGCTTGCCGGTGTTGCGCACGAACATCACGCGGCCGGCGACGCCCACGTGGTCCTGCGTCTCCTCGCCCGTCTGCAGGTGTCCCCACTGCTCGCGCACCTGGGCGAGCGAGTGGGTGCGCGGCACGTGCACCGGGTACGGCGGCACCCCGTCGTCGAGGAGCCGCTCCCGCTTCTCCCGGCGGATCCTCATCTGCTCCGGGAGGTCGGTCTCGGGCACGGGAGGGTGGTCGTTGCTCACCTGTCAAGGGTAACCAGCGGCGCTCTCGCGGCAGCCCCGGCCACATCCGACCGGACACGGCTTCGGAGAGGGACCTCGACCGAAACCGTCGAGGTGGCTCGCCGACGCGGTGCCCGGTCGCCGTGGGTATCCCGCCGGGCGGTAGGTTCCGGCGCATGGGGCAGCAGGAGGACCGGTCCACGTTCGCCGCCCGGCGTACCTCCTTCGACGCGCTCGGCGCCACCTACGACGCGGTGCGCCCGGACTGGCCCTCGGCGACCGTCAGTTGGCTGCTCGGCTCCCCCACCCGGAACGGACGTGCCCACAGCACCCTCACCGTGGTCGACCTCGGTGCCGGCACCGGGAAGGGCACCCGGGCAGTCGCCGGCCTCGGGGCCGACGTGGTGGCCGTCGAACCGGCCGACGGCATGCGGGCCACACTCACCGAGTCCCTGCATCGGCTGCCGCGGGAGGTCGCGGCCCGGGTCACCGTCCGCGGCGGTGGCGCCGAGTCGCTGCCGCTCGCGGACGCGTCGGCGGACGTCGTCACCGCGTTCCAGGCCTGGCACTGGTTCGACCAGGAGCGCGCCGCGGGCGAAGCCGCCCGGGTGCTCCGCCCGGGTGGGTGGCTCTCGATGGCGTGGCACCACCGGCTCGAGGACGAGGGCTGGCAGCGCGAGCTCTCGTCGATCGTGGAGCGCGAGGCGAACCAGCCGGACGACCCGGAGTGCCCGCCGACCGGGCCGGAGTTCGAGCCGGCCGAGACCGAGCTGTTCGGCTACGAGCTGCGGCAGGGCGTCGACGACCTGGTGCGGCACGCCTCGACCTGGTCCTACGTGGCGATCCATCCGCAGCGCGACCGGGTGCTGGCACAGGTGCGCGCCCTCGGCGAGCGCGTCGCGGGGACCGACGGCCTGCTGACGATCCCGATGACGACCCGCTGCTACCGCCTCCGCCGCCGCTGACCACCTCCCCCCACCCGCAAACCTCGGGACTTCCCCGCGAGCCTCGGCACTTCCCCGCGAACCTCGGGACTTTGCCCCCGAGCCTCGGGGCTCCCGCGCACACATCGGAACTTTGCAGCCGAACGACCGATGTCGCTGTGACCACCTGCTGCCTACCGTGGTCATGCCGCTGACTCGGCGGCCTTCTTCTCGTCCCCTCCTGGAGGAACCGTGTGCAAGGCTGCCCTGGCCAGTGCTGCCCTCACTGCCTCACTCATCGTCCCGCTCGCCGCGAGCGGCCCGGCATCGGCCAGCCCGACGGGCTCCCCCGCGCTCGTCACCGCGTCCTCCCGTACACCGGTGATCACCTCGGTCAAGGTGAGCAACGTCCTGGTGACCGCCAGCAACCGCCCCAAGGCCAAGATCACGGTGAAGGTCAGCGACCCCTACAACGTGATGAACAACGGGGAGTGGACCGACGTCTACTGGGACGTGGACGCCGAGCCGACCGCCGCGACCGACATCGGATATGCGTACTTCCCCGGCACCTTCAAGCGGGTGAAGAACACCCGTGACGTTGACACGTGGACGGCCAGTTCGAGCGCCCTCGACCTGTCGGACGACTGGGGGAGGTACCGCGCCGTGGTGAAGCTCGACATCCATGACTACGACCACGACCGGACCTACACGCCGGCCAAGAAGCGGGCTGACTTCTACGTCCGTGGCAACGTGAGGCTCACGCGCAACGCGAGCCCAGAGCCCGTCCGCAAGGGCAGGACACTGAAGGTGACCGGCCGGCTCAAGGGGTTCAACGGCGAGGAGTACCGGCCCCGCTACCTCCCTGCGCCGAGCGGCGTCCCGATCAAGGTGTACTTCACCCCCGGAAAGCACGGCGGGACCAAGAAGTACGTGGGCAAGGCAACCACCAACGCCAAGGGCTACTACGCCAAGAGCTTCACCGCCAAGCGATCTGGTCGCTGGTATGCCAAGTACCGCGGCAGCGACTACTACACCGTCAAGATGACCGGCGGCGACTACGTACGGGTCCGCGGCTGACCTCGTTGCCGACCGGGGAAGGATCAGAACAGGACGAGGCCGGCGGCGCGGCGCTCCAGCTCCAGCAGGAACTGCTTGCGCTCGAGCCCGCCCCCGTAGCCGGTGAGCGACCCGGAGGCCCCGATCACCCGGTGGCAGGGAATGACGATGCTGATCGGGTTGCGGCCGTTCGCGAGGCCTACGGCGCGGCACGCGCTGGGGCCCGCCCCGATCCGTCGTGCCAGGTCCCCGTATGACTCGGTGGTCCCGTACGGGATCTCGGTGAGCGCACGCCATACCCGCTGTTGGAAGTCCGTGCCCGCGGGGGCAAGGGGCAGCGCGAACTCCTGTCGCTCGCCGGCGAAGTACTCGGCCAGCTGGCGCGCGGCCTCGGCGAGGACGGCGTCGTCGCTCGGGTCGACCCGCTCCCCCAGCCCGTCGTCGTCGGGGGCGTGGCGGCGGGTGCGCATGTACAGCGCGGTGACGGCCTCGTCGTGGACGCCCAGGGACAGCGGTCCGATGGGGCTCTCGACGACCGCGTGGTGGGTCGCGACGGATCCCGTCATGGCTCCATCGTGCCCCCGGCCCCTGACACGTCCAGTGGGCCTCCCCGGGGGCCGACCCGCAGCGGTTGGTTGTCGATGAGCCGGGTGGTGCCGACCCGGGCGGCGACCGCGAGGAGGGCCTCGCCGTGGTACCACTCCGGCACGTCCTCCAGCGTCGTGGGGTGCACGAGCACGAGGTAGTCGGTGAGCACCAGCGGCTCGGTGACCAGCACGCCCCGGGCCGCGCGACGCACCGCGGACGGGCCCTCGACCGCGGCGTCCGCACCGGCCCGAAGCGCACGGGAGAGGCTCAGGGCGGCCTCCCGGTCGGACGGCGTGAGGTAGGCGTTGCGGCTGCTCATGGCCAGGCCGTCCTCCTCCCGCACGGTCGGCACCGAGACCACCTCGACGGGGAAGTCGAGGTCGCGCGCCATCCGGCGGATGAGCAGCAGCTGCTGGGCGTCCTTCTGGCCGAAGTAGGCCCGGTCGGCTCGGGCCAGGTGCAGCAGCTTGGCGACGACGGTGAGGACGCCGTCGAAGTGGCCCGGCCGGGAGCGCCCCTCGAGCACCTCGCCGAGCGGGCCGGCGCTGATGCGCACGCCCGGGTCGCCCTCGGGGTAGATGACGTCCGGGGTCGGGGCGAACACGAGGTCCACGCCCTCCCGGCCGCAGATCGCCAGGTCCGTGTCGAGCGTGCGGGGGTAGCGGGACAGGTCCTCCCCGGCGCCGAACTGCAGGGGGTTGAGGAAGATCGTGACGAGCACGTGGTCGGCCTCGCGGCGGGCGCGGCGGACGAGCTCGGCGTGGCCCGCGTGCAGGGCACCCATCGTCATGACCACCGCGACCCGGCCCGGCAGGTCCGCCCGGGCAACGGCCAGCTCCTCGCGCGTGCGGCTCAGCCTCGGGCGGCCGCTCGCGGTCGAGGGCTCGGCGGTGGGTCCACTGCTCATGTCGCGCTCACTCCGGGGGGTCCGTGCCGGGGTCGAGGTCGGCCAGGGTCTCCAGCAGCTCGGCCGCGGCGGCAGGCGACAACCGGCCGCTCGCCAGCGCACGCTCCGCGGTGGCGCGCGCGAGCGCGAGGTAGCTGGGGCGCACGTCCGGGGTCTCGGCTCGCAGCCGCTGCAGGTGCGCCGCGACGGTTCCGGCGTCGCCGCGCGCGACCGGCCCGGTCAGGCCCGCGTCGCCCAGTCGGAGGGCGTTGTCGAGGCTCGCCTCCAGCAGCGGCTCCAGCATCCGCCGCGGGTCCCGCACGCCGGCGTGGGCCAGGACCTGCATGGCTTGGGCCACGAGGGTGACGAGGTGGTTGGAGCCGTGCGCGAGCGCCGCGTGGTAGCGCGGCCGGTCGGCCTCGGCGATCCACTCCGGCTCGCCGCCCATCTCGACCACGAGCGCCTCGGCCACCGGCCGCAGCTGCTCGGGTGCAGTGACCCCGAAGTGGCAGTCGGTCAGCCGCTCGAGGTCCATGGAGGTCCCGGTGAAGGCCATGACGGGGTGCAGGGCCAGCCCGAGCACGTGAGCGCCGACGCAGGCGTCGAAGACGTCCGCCCCGAACCGTCCGGACGTGTGCACGAGGATCTGCCCGGCCTGCCAGGCCTGGGTCGCCGTCAGTCCTCGCAGCAGGTCCACCAGCGCGTCGTCCGGCACGGTGAGCAGCACCAGCTCGGCGCGTTCGACGACCTCGGGCACCGCCAGGACCGGCACGCCGGGCAGCAGCGCCGCCGCGCGCTCGCGCGACTCCTCGGTCACCGCCGACGTGGCGACCACGCGGTGGCCCGCGGTCCGCAGCGCCGCTCCCAGCACGGCCCCCACCCGGCCCGCGCCCACGACCCCGACGTCCAGCCGGGCGGGTCGCTCGGTCGGTGCGCTCACAGGGGGCACGGTAGCGACCCCAACGCCCGCGGCCCCGGCCCGGCCGCTTGCGCCGCCGGGCTGTGGGCGCGTAGGCAAGGCCCATGACGTGGGTCCCGTGGCCGGTTGCCTGGCAGCAAGCCCTGTATGCCGGCCACGGCTTCTACCGCTCGAGCGCGGGACCGGGCGGCCACTTCGCCACCTCGACGCAGGGCATCCCGGGCGGAGGGATGCAGTTCGCCCGCGCGATCGCGACCATGGCCGACGAGCACCGGTTCGACACGGTGGTCGACCTGGGCTGCGGCCGCGGCGAGCTGCTCGGCCAGCTGCGCCCCCTGCTGCCCCAGGTCCGGCTCCTGGGTGTCGACGTGGTGGACCGGCCGGCCTGCCTGCCCGAGGACGTGGAGTGGGTCCGCTCCCCGGGCGGCGCCACCCTCCCGGACGACCTCGTCGCCCTGCCCGGATGCACCCTGCTGCTCGCCCACGAGTGGCTCGACGTCGTGCCCTGCGAGGTGGGTGAGGTCGACGAGTACGGAGAGCTCCGGCAGGTGCTCGTCGAAGCGGACACCGGCGAGGAACGGCTCGGCGACACCGTGGCGGCCGAGGACCGGCGCTGGTGCGAGCAGCACTGGCCCGTGCACGACGCCGAGCCCGGGGACCGCGTCGAGGTCGGGCGTGCCCGCGACGAGGCCTGGGACCGCGCCCTCAAGCTCGTCGACCACGGGATCGCGGTGGCGGTCGACTACGGGCACCGCCGGGGCGACCGGCCGCACCGGGGGACGCTGACCGGGTACCGCTCAGGTCAGCAGGTGCGTCCCGTCCCGGACGGCAGCTGCGACGTCACCGCCCACGTCGCCATGGACAGCCTCGACCACGACGACCTGCTCGACCAGCGTCGGGCGCTGCAGCGCCTCGGCCTCCGAGCGGGCACGCCGTCGCACGCGCTCGCGCGACGCGACCCCTCGGCATACCTCCTGCAGCTGGCGGAGAGCTCGGCTGCGGCGGCCCTGACTGCTCGCGGCGGCCTGGGCGACTTCCTCTGGGCGTTCCGCTACCTCACCTGAGGGGCTGGCAGACTGGCCGCCATGTCCACGCAGAGCCAGCGCGAGCTGACCGTCGGCGTCGGCGCCGGTGAGCTCGCGACGGCCGACATGGTGCTCAACATCGGCCCGCAGCACCCGGCCACCCACGGGGTGCTGCGGCTGCGGATCGTCGTCGACGGGGAGCGCATCGTCAGCGCGGAACCGATCGTCGGCTACATGCACCGCGGCGCGGAGAAGCTGTTCGAGGTCCGCGACTACCGGCAGATCCTCGTCCTGGCGAACCGGCACGACTGGCTGTCGGCGTTCTGCAACGAGATCGGCGTGGTGCTCGCGGTCGAGACGATGCTCGGGATGGAGGTGCCCGAGCGCGCGACCTGGGCGCGCACCCTGCTGTCCGAGCTCAACCGGGTGCTCAACCACCTGATGTTCCTCGGGTCCTACCCGCTCGAGCTGGGAGCGGTCACGCCGATCTTCTACTCGTTCCGGGAGCGCGAGGAGCTGCAGGCGGTCATGGAGGAGGCCTCCGGCGGGCGGATGCACTACATGTTCAACCGGGTCGGCGGGCTCAAGGAGGACCTGCCGGCGGGCTGGCTGGGACGCGTGGACCAGGCGATCCGCGCCGTCCGCAACCGGATGCCGGATCTGGAGAGCATGCTGCTCGACAACGAGATCCTGCACGCCCGCACCAGAGGTGTCGGCGTCCTCTCGACGGAAACCATTGCCTCGTATGGCGTTTCCGGCCCGATTGCCCGCGCCTCCGGTCTGGACTTCGACCTGCGCCGGGACGACCCCTACCTCGCGTATGCCGAGTTGTTCCGTCCCGGTGGCCCCGGCCGGGTCGTGACCCGCAGCGAGGGTGACTGCCTCGCGCGGCTCGAGGTGCTGATGGAGCAGGTGCACGTCAGCCTCGACATCGCCGAGCACTGCGTCGGGGTGCTGGGGTCACTGCCGCAGGGCCCGATCAACGTCAAGCTGCCCAAGGTGCTGCGCGTCCCGGAGGGGCACATCTACAGCCAGACCGAGAACCCGTTGGGCTTCAACGGCTACTACCTGGTGTCACGCGGGGACAAGACGCCGTGGCGGCTGAAGCTGCGGTCGGCGTCGTTCAACAACATCTCGGTGCTCGGCGAGGTGCTGCCGGACAACCTCATCGCGGACATGGTCGCGATCCTCGGGTCGATGTTCTTCGTGGTCGGCGACATCGACAAGTAGGCCCGGCACCGAGCCGGACACGGCTTCCGAGAACCCACCCGCTCGGCCACATCTCAGGCCGAAGCCTCCGAGCCGGACCGAGAACCCACCCGCTCGGTCACTTCCCGGGCCGGCTCAGTCGTCGTCCTCGTCGTCGTGCCGACGCGGGTCGGGGATCCGGCACCACCCCTGCGCCCGCAGCCCGGCGGCGGCGAGCACCACGGCCGCACCGACGAGGCCCAGGGTGAACCACAGGTGGCCGCGCACCGACGGCACGTCGGTGTCCGGCACCAGGACGACCGCCTGGGCGGCATACCACCCGGCGATCACGGCACCGCCCAGGGCGCAGGCCTGCGCGGCGACCAGGGTGCGTCGACCCCGCTGCGGGCTCGGCATCCGCCGGGACCCGCCGCGCAGGTAGCGCCGGATGTCCCACGCCGCCGCGAGGACCGCCATCGCCATGAGCACCATGACCACGATCCCGATCCACGACGGCTGCGGCAGGTCGTGGCCGCCGTTCACCCACAGGGTGAGCCCGACCCATGCGAGCGCGCCCACCACGACGCCGGCACCCACCGTGAACGCGACGGTGACTCCCCGGTCCTGGTTCAGCACGAGGCCCCCGCACGCCACCACGGAACCGGCCACGCCGGACCGGGCCGCACCCCCTCGGACCCGACGCGGTCGGCGAGGTCGGCCACCTCGACCACGTCGTCGCCCACCCGCAGCCGCGCCTGTGGGTCGGCCTCCTGCCACGGGAGGAGCACGAACGCCCGCTCGTGGGCGCGCGGGTGCGGCAGCGTCAGCTCGGGGTCGCCCAGGACGAGGTCCCCACCGGTCGCCGGCTCGCCGTACTGCACCAGGTCCAGGTCCAGCGTCCGGGCGCCCCAGCGGACGATTCGCTCGCGGCCGTGCCGCGCCTCGATGGCGTGCAGCTCGCGCAGCAGGTGGCGCGGCGCCATCCGGGTCCGCGCGACGACCACCGCGTTGAGGTAGTCCGGCTGCTCCGGCCCGCCCACCGGGTCGGTCTCCACCAGCGCTGAGACCTGCTGCACGTCAAGGCCGTCGAGCGCGTCGAGCTCGGTCACCGCGTCGGCCAGGGTCCGGGCCGGCCGGCCCAGGTTGCCCCCCAGCGCCACGACGACCGGCACGTCGCGCTCGCGCCGCACGTGCACGGTGACGTCCTCGAACGGCACGCCGACCGGCGCCTCCGGCTTGTGCACGGTGACCTCGACCGCCTCCACCGCGGTATGCCGCAGGCTCGCCTTCGCGATCCGGTTCGCCACGGTCTCCACCAGGTCGAGCGAGGGGCCGGTGAGCACCTCGTTCGCGGCACGGGCCACCTCGGCGTAGTTGACGGTGTCGGCGAGGTCGTCGCTCTCCCCGGCGCGGTGGGTGTCCACCTCGAGCACGACGTCGGCGCAGAACCGCTGCCCGGCCTGCTTCTCCTCGGGGAGCACGCCGTGGAAGCCGCGGGCGGCGATGCCGCGCACGGTGATCCGGTCGGTCGAGCCCGGGCTCACGGCGCCTCCTCGAGCGCCCGAACCACCCGCAGTGCGTCCACGGTGTCGCGGACGTTGTGCACGCGGATCCCCCACACCCCGGCCTGGGCGGCCACCACGCTGGTGGCCACCGTCGCGGCGTCACGGTCCGCGGCCGGTCGCGGGCTGCCGTCGGCCAGGGGTGTCAGCCGACCGAGGAAGGTCTTGCGGGAGGCGCCGACGAGCACCGGAAGGCCCAGGCCCTGCAGCTGGTCGAGGTGCCGCAGCAGCGACCAGTTGTGTCCCGACTTCTTGGCGAAGCCGAGGCCGGGATCGAGCAGCAGCTGCTCGCGCCGGAGCCCCTGTCCGAGCAGGGTCTCGACGCGCTCGGAGAGCTCGCCGCACACGTCTGCCACGACGTCCTCGTAGCGCGCGCGGGACTGCATGTCGGCGCTGTGGCCGCGCCAGTGCATGACGACGAACGGGACCCCGGTGTCGGCGGCGACGGACGGCATGCCGCGGTCGGCGAGGCCGCCGCTGACGTCGTTGACCATCGTCGCACCGGCCTCCAGCGCCTCCCGGGCCACGCCCGCGCGCATGGTGTCGATCGAGACGCGCGCACCGTCGGCCGCGAGGGCGCGCACGACCGGCAGCACCCGGCGCAACTCCTCGTCCTCGTCGGGGCGTTCGGCGCCCGGGCGCGTGGACTCGCCACCCACGTCGACGATGTCGGCGCCCTGCTCGAGCAGCTCGCGACCGTGGGCGATGGCGGCGTCCGGCTCGAACCAGAGCCCGCCGTCACTGAAGGAGTCGGGCGTCACGTTGACGACGCCCATGACGAGGGTGGCGGCAGCGGTCACCGGCTCCCCTGCACGAGGCTCATCGCCTCGGCCCGGGTCA
>DASSKF010000101.1:0-6869 GCA_035690725.1 Segeticoccus sp. | reverse complement strand
CGAGGACGCGCAACGGACGGTTCGGGCGGCTCACTGGCCCTCGAGCCACGCCTCCGGTCGGGTGGGCTCGAACAGCTCCACCAGGTTGCCGGACGGGTCCTCGATGAGCAGCTGGTTGCCCCCCACGCCCTCGATCAGGTCGCTGCGGACCCGCACCCCGGCCGCGCGCAGCTCGTCGGCGAAGGCCTCCAGGTTCGCGACCTCGAAGGAGAAGCGGTTCCACCCACCGGGCTCGGGGTTGGTGCCGTCGGCCAGCTGCTGGCCTCCGCCACCCTGCAGGCTGGGGGCGCTGAGCACGAGCCGCAGGTCGCCGTGGTGCAGCATCGCGAACGTCGGCGCCGGGTGCATGTCCTCCCGGAACCCGAGCCGTTCGACGTAGAACGCCATGGCCTCGTCGACGTCATGGACGATGTAGCGGACACTCACCGTGGGCATCAGGACGTCCTTCCGACGGGTTGTCCGTGAACCGTAGCGCGACCCGGCGACTGCGGCACAGCAGGCCGTCACCCGCAGCTGACGAGGCGGTGCCTACTCGGCCCGGCCGCCCGGGGCGGGCTGTCGCCGGGTGGCGCGCCGGACCAGTCCCACCAGGGCGGCCAGCGCCCACACCCCCTGGAGGATGACGAACCCCCACTGCGACTCCACCAGCGCCAGCCAGGTGAGGACGGCCGAGCCGGCCAGGTTGAGCGACAGGTAGGACCAGGAGTGGGCGGTGGTGCGGCGGAACTGCAACAGGGCGAACGGGACGAGGATCGCCAGTGCCCCGAGGAACTGCAGGCCGGTCCCCATCAGTGCACCGCCCTCGGGTCGACGCCGCGCAGCCGCTGGGTCACGCCCCACGCGGAGACGAGGGCCCAGATGCCCTCCAGGAAGACGAAGCCCCACTCGTGCGCGATCACGGCGGTCACCGTCATGGCCCCGGAGCCCACCAGGTTGGCGACGAGGTAGCGGTAGCCGGCCGCGTTCACCCGGTCCGCCTGCGCCAGCAGGAAACAGACCAGCACCAGCAGGGCACCGACGATCTGCACGACGTCGAAGACGAGTCCGTTCACGACAGCCTCCTGTCTGCCGGCCGTCGTCAGTCCGGGTACGGTCGCCCTCGTCCGGGGTCGCGCCGAGCGGCGCACCGCCCCCACGGATAGCACAGCTCGGCCGCACCGCACAAAGGAGCCACCGGTGGACCTCGTCACCACGCAGCTGCAGCAGATCCACGCCGCAGCCGAGGCCGACTCGGCCGGCGAGGTGTCGGCATACCTCCCCCAGCTGGCGGCGGCCGACCCGCAGCTGTTCGGCATGGCCGTGGTGAGCATGGCCGGCAACGTCTACGCGGCCGGCGACGCACGGGTGCCGTTCAGCATCCAGTCGGTGGCCAAGCCGTTCGTGTTCGCCCTGACGCTGGCCGAGCTCGGTCTCGACACCGTCCTGGAGCACGTGGGGGCGGAGCCGAGCGGTGAGGCGTTCAACGCGATCAGCCTCGAGGAGGGCACCGGGCGGCCGGACAACCCGATGGTCAACGCCGGTGCGGTCGTCACCTCCTCGCTCGTGCCCGGCGGCCGCGAGGAGAAGTGGGGGCGGATCCGTACCGCGCTGTCGGCCTTCGCGGGCCGTGAGCTGCAGCTGGACGAGCAGGTGTGTGCGGCGGAGCGCACTGTCGGCGACCGCAACCGGGCCCTCGCCTACCTGATGCGCAGCGCGGGCTCGCTGTCCTCCGACGCCGACGAGGCCGTGGAGGTGTACTTCCGGCAGTGCTCCCTGGTGGTCGACTGCGTGGACCTCGCCGTCATGGCCGCCACGCTCGGCAACGGCGGGGTGAACCCGTGCACCGGCGAGCGCGTCGTCCCGGGCCGGGTCGCCGAGCACGTGCTGACGGTGATGGCCACGTGCGGGATGTACGACTACGCCGGTGAGTGGCTGCTCCGGGTGGGCCTGCCCGCCAAGAGCGGCATCTCCGGGTGCCTGGCCGCGGCGAGCCCGGCCCAGCTCGGCTTCGGGGCGTACAGCCCGCGGCTGGACCACCGGGGCAACTCGGTGCGGGCCATCGCCGCCGCGCAGCAGCTGTCCGAGCGCTTCGAGCTGCACCTGATGCACGACCTGGGCCTGTCCGCGCCCACCGTGTTCCACGCCACCGACCTCGACGGCACCTGCCTGTGGCGGCTGCAGGGCGAGATCGAGTTCGCCGCCGCGGAGACCGTGCTGGCGGCGCTCGAGGAGGTCCGCGGCGAGGGGACCCGGGTCGTGCTCGACGTCAGCCACGTCACCCGGCTGCAGCGGCTGGCCGCCCAGATGATCGACGCGCGGCTCGCCACCCTGCGCGAGGACGGCGCCCGGGTCGTCGTGACGGACCGGTCCGGGCGCCGGCTGCTCCGCTGCGTCGACCACGAGTCCACCGACCTGCGCGGCGAGCTGGCCACCTCCGGGTGGTGAGCGCGGCGCTCAGCCGCCGTGGCCGTGGCCGGCATACGTGCCGACGCTCCAGACGACGCCCTCCGGGTCGGCGACCGCGAACTCCCGCGACCCGTAGTCCGTGTCCTCCAGCTCCCGGACGATGCGCGCGCCCGCCCGGCGTGCCCGGGCATACAGCTCGTCCGGGTCGGGGCAGAACAGGTATGCCGCCCCGCTGGCCGGCGGCATCTCGCTCAGGGGCGAGCCGTCCCGGCGGGTGCCGAGCATGACGCCACCGCCGGCGGGGCCACGCAGCTCCGCGTGGTGGACGGTGTCGCCGTCGGCGAAGCGGACCGACTCGGTGAAGCCGAGCACGTCGACGAGGAAGGCGATCGCTGCCGGGGCGTCGGCGTACTGGAACGCCGGCCAGACGCCGACGGTGCTGGTGGTGGTGCCGCCGGTGGTGCCCGCGTCAGTCATTGCCCGCTCCCGTGGTGGTGGTGTCGGTCGGCGGCGTCGCGTCGCCCTGCCAGAAGTACCAGCGGTACCCCCAGGGGTCGGTGAGGTCGAAGACCCGGGGACCGTAGGGCTCGTCGCGGGGAGCGCTCACCGGCCGGCTCGGCCCGGCCTGTGCGCTGACGCGCGCATGGTGGCGGTCGACGTCGTCGACGTGGACGATGAAGAGCATGCCGGCGCCGCGGTCCGGACCCGGCTCCCGGCGGGTCATGTCGAGGTTGACCGGGCCGACCCCGATGCGTGCCTCGACGGTGCCGCTCTCGTCGTGGGTCCAGCGGGTGACCGGGCCGAACCCGAGGACGCGCTCGAGCCAGTCGAGCGCGTCGTCGACGTCCGGGTAGTACAGGTACGGCGTCAGGCCGGTCAGGGCGGGAGCCGCTGCGGTCGGCGCTGCGCCGGCCGGTGGTGTCGAGGTGTCGGTGCTCATGTCCGCCAGCATGGCGCGGCCGGGGTCGCCGCGTCTTGAACGAATGGGAACACCCGCTCGGCCGCCGGGGGGGTCAGCGTCGCCGCTCAGCGCCCCCGTCGAGGGCGCGGAACATGACGTGCAGGCCGACGTATCCGTGCGTCGGGTGCCGGAACGCACCGGGGACGGTCGCGAGGACGGTGAACCCGAGGCTCTGCCACAGCGTCACCGCCGCGGCGTTGGTCTCCACGACGGCGTTGAACTGGATTCCGCGGTAGCGCTGTACGTCGGCCCAGCGGAGCAGCTCCTCGCCGAGGGCCCGTCCGACGCCACGACCGGCGGCCGCCGGGTCCACCATGAAGCTCGCCGTGGCGATGTGCGCGCCGCGACCGGGCCGGTTCGGCCCCATCGTGGCCGAGCCCAGGACGGTGTCGCCGTCGACGGCCACCACGGTGCGCCCCGGAGGCCCTGCCATCCAGAGCTCGCGGGCCTCCTCCGACGACAGGTCCTCGGGGTAGGCGTAGGTCTCGCCCGCCGACACGATCTGCGCGAAGAACGGGTGGATCTGCGGCCAGTCCTGCTCCGTGGCGTCCCGGATGATCACCCCGGCATCGTAGGAGCGGCGCCGATACCGCCGCACAACTCACGCCGTCGTGAGAAACGCCGGGCCGGACGCCCGATGCGGCCGCACAACTCACGCCGTCGTGAGAAATGCCGGACCGGACGGCGCTCGGCACCCTCCTCAGCGGGCGTCCGGACCTGCCAGCCGCAGCGGATCCCGGTAGAGCGCCGACGGCGGGCAGCCGGCGAACGCGGTGAAGTCCCGGGTGAAGTGCGCCTGGTCGGCATACCCGGCCTCCGCGGCGATGCGGGCGAGCTCGGGGCGGGCGGCGCTGGCGAGCAGCCGCTGCGCACGGTCGAAGCGCAGCACCCGGCGCAGCCGGCTGGGGGGCAGGCCGAGCTGATCGCGGAACTGGGCGGACAGGTGCCGCCGGGAGTAGCCGACCTCCCTTGCCAGCGCACCAATCTCGACCCGGCCCTCGGCCCGGACCATCCGCTGCCAGACGTGGTGGACCTCGGGGCGCGGCGGGGTGCCCACCCGGAGGCGGCTCGCGACCTGCTCGCGGACGAGCTGCAGCCGGCTCGGCCAGTCGTCCAGCTCCTGCATGTGCTCCCGCAGCCGGGTGGCGTCGCGGCCCCAGACCTGCTCCAGCGGCACCGACTGCCGCACCAGCTCCCCGGCGGGCAGGCCGAACACCGCCGGCGCGCACAGCGGGTCGAGGTCGAGCTGCACGCCGGTCATCCGCCCTTCGTGCCGGATCAGGGACGCGGCGTCGTCCAGGCCGGCCACCAGTGCGTCGAACCGCTCTCGGCGCCCGAGGGCGTCGGTGACGTCGAGTGGCTCCTCCAGGGTGATGATCAGGGTCAGCCACCGGCTCGGCACACCCCGGTGGGCACCGGCGGGCATCCCGGCATACCGGTACCCGACGGCGCGCCCGATCGGTCCGCGACCCGGTGCCGTCCACACGTGGTGCTCGGCCACCATGAGCTGAGCCTACGACGAGGGCTCGACGGCCGGGCCCGGCCGCTCGACGCGGCCCAGGTCCTGCAGGGCCGCGGCCGCCCGGCGCGGCACATCGGGGACACCCCAACCCGATCCCCCATGCGGGAGGTCCGCCGTGGCTGCGAAGGCCCGGGACAGACGAGTGCCGGCCGCCCACCCCGGAGGATGAGCGGCCGGCACACCGTGGTTCAGCGAGGAGCTACCACCGCGGCGAGACCACTACTCGCTGGCGGCCTCGATCGGCGGCGCGTCCGGGACGTGGGAGTGCGGAGTCCCCGTGAAGGTGAACTGCTCCTCCTTGCCCTCGCCCTCGGTGTCGACGACCACGACCTCGCCGGACGCGATCTCGCCGTAGAGGATCTTCTCGGACAGCGCGTCCTCGATGTCCCGCTGGATCGACCGGCGCAGCGGCCGCGCGCCCAGCACCGGGTCGTAGCCGCGCTTGGCGAGCAGCTTCTTGGCCGAGGCGGTGAGCTCGATGCCCATGTCCTTGTCCTTGAGCCGCTCGTCGAGGCGGGCGACCATCAGGTCGACGATCGCGATGATCTCCTCCTGCGTCAGCTGCGGGAAGACGATCGTGTCGTCCACGCGGTTGAGGAACTCGGGACGGAAGTGCTGCTTGAGCTCGTCCGTGACCTTGTTCTTCATCTTGTCGTAGTCCGTCAGGCTGTCGCCGCCGGCGCTGAAGCCGAGGGAGACGCCCTTGGAGATGTCCCGCGTGCCGAGGTTGGTGGTCATGATGATCACCGTGTTCTTGAAGTCGACCACCCGACCCTGGGAGTCGGTGAGCCGGCCGTCCTCGAGGATCTGCAACAGCGAGTTGAAGATGTCGGGGTGGGCCTTCTCGACCTCGTCGAACAGCACGACCGAGAACGGCTTGCGACGCACCTTCTCGGTGAGCTGGCCGCCCTCCTCGTAGCCGACGTAGCCGGGAGGCGAGCCGAACAGCCGCGAGACCGTGTGCTTCTCGGAGAACTCGCTCATGTCGAGCTGGATCAGGCTGTCCTCGTCGCCGAAGAGGAACTCGGCCAGCGTCTTGGCGAGCTCGGTCTTGCCGACACCGGTCGGCCCGGCGAAGATGAACGACCCACCGGGACGGCGCGGGTCCTTCAGGCCCGCACGGGTGCGGCGGATGGCCTGGGACAGCGCCTTGATGGCGTCGTCCATGCCGACGATCCGCTTGTGCAGCTCGTCCTCCATGTTGAGCAGCCGCGAGGACTCCTCCTCGGTCAGCTTGAACACCGGGATGCCGGTGGACGCGGCGAGGACCTCGGCGATGAGCTCCTCGTCGACCTCGGCGACGACGTCCATGTCGCCGCTGCGCCACTCCTTCTCCCGCTGCGCCTTCTGGTCGAGCAGCTGCTTCTCGTCGTCGCGCAGCGACGCGGCCTTCTCGAAGTCCTGCGCGTCGATCGCGGACTCCTTCTCGCGACGCACGTGCGCGATCTTCTCGTCGAACTCGCGCAGGTCCGGCGGAGCGGTCATCCGGCGGATCCGCAACCGGGCACCGGCCTCGTCGATCAGGTCGATCGCCTTGTCCGGGAGGAACCGGTCGTTGATGTAGCGGTCGGCCAGGTTGGCCGCCGTCGCCAGCGCCGCGTCCGTGATCGAGACCCGGTGGTGCGCCTCGTAGCGGTCGCGCAGCCCCTTGAGGATCTCGATGGCGTGCGCGAGGTTCGGCTCGTTGACCTGGATCGGCTGGAACCGGCGCTCGAGGGCGGCGTCCTTCTCGACGTGCTTGCGGTACTCGTCGAGCGTGGTCGCGCCGATGGTCTGCAGCTCACCGCGGGCCAGCATCGGCTTGAGGATGCTCGCCGCGTCGATGGCGCCCTCGGCGGCACCGGCACCGACGAGGGTGTGGATCTCGTCGATGAACAGGATGATGTCGCCGCGGGTGCGGATCTCCTTGAGCACCTTCTTGAGGCGCTCCTCGAAGTCACCGCGGTAGCGGCTGCCGGCGACCAGGGCACCGAGGTCGAGGGTGTAGAGCTGCTTGTCCTT
>DASSKF010000100.1:0-6289 GCA_035690725.1 Segeticoccus sp. | reverse complement strand
GTTCCCCCCGGCCCGCTCGGCGTCAAGTGCGGCCTGCAGGATCAGCACGGCCGCCGCCTGGTCCACCTGCGCCCGCTGCTCGGGGCCCGCCACGCCGCTCTCGCGCAGCTGCCGGTGCGCGTCGACGGTGGTGAGCCGCTCGTCCACCATCCGCACCCGCGGGCGGTCGCCGTCCCAGGTCCGGGCGGCGAGCATGGCGTCCAGCGAGCGCGCATAGGCCCGGGCCTGCTCGGCGGCCGGGCCCTCCCGACCGGACAGTGACCGGGGAAGGCCGACCACCACCTCCAGCGCACCGCGCCGGGCCGCCTCGTCGACGACCCGCGCCCGGTCGGTGCGGTCCGCCTCGTCCCGGGGCAGGGTCGCGACCGGCGTCGCCAGCACGCCTGCGGGGTCGCTCACCGCGAGTCCCACGCGGACGCTGCCCACGTCGACGCCCAGCCGCACACCCGGCCGCACGGGGCTACCGTGCCGCCCCGACGCGGGTGCCGACGGCGTGCTCGACCTGGGCGAGCGCCTCGGCGACCTTGCCCGGGTCGGAGCCGCCGCCCTGGGCGAGGTCGGGCTTGCCGCCACCGCCGCCGCCGAGCGCCTGAGCGGCCACCTTCACCAGGTCGCCCGCCCGGATGCCGGTGTCGCGGGCGGCGGCGTTGGTCGCGACGATGACCACCGGGCGCTCCTTGGCGACGCCGGCGACGGCCACCACGGTGGGCCGGTCGTTGCCCAGCCGCTGCCGCAGGTCCAGCGCGAGGCTGCGCAGGTCGTCTGCCGCGACACCGCTGCCCGCGTCGTGCCCGACGACGGTGACGCCGGCCACGTCGTGGGCCGCCTCGAGCGCCGCCGACGCGGATGCCAGGACCTGCTGCTGGCGCGCGGCGTTGATCTCGCGCTCCGCCTCGCGCAGCCGGGTGAGGATCGAGGAGATCCGCTCGGGAAGCTCCTCGGGCCGCACCTTGAGCGCCTCGGTCAGCTGCCCCACCAGGGCGTGCTCGCGGGCCAGGAAGTCGTAGGCGTCCGTGCCGACCAGGGCCTCGACCCGCCGCACGCCGGAGCCGATGGAGGACTCGCCGAGCAGCTTGACCAGCCCGAGCTGCCCGGAGCGCTGGGCGTGCGTGCCGCCGCACAGCTCGCGGGCCCACTCCCCCACGGAGATCACCCTGACCTCCTCGCCGTACTTCTCCCCGAACAGCGCCATCGCGCCCATGTCGACGGCCTGCTGCTGGGTCATCACGTCGGCGTGGACCGGCAGGTCGTCCATGAGCAGCTCGTTGACCCGCGCCTCGACCTCGCCGAGGACCGACGCCGGAACCGCGTTCTGGGCGTTGAAGTCGAACCGGAAGCGGCCGGGGGCGTTCTCCGACCCCGCCTGGGTCGCAGTCTCACCCAGCGCCTCGCGAATCGCCTTGTGCACCATGTGCGTCGCCGTGTGCGCCCGCGAGATGGAGCGCCGGCGGGCGATGTCGACCGCCGCGTGCGCCTGCTGTCCCACGGTCACCTCGCCGGAGCGGACGACCGCCCGGTGCACGATGAGCCCGCTGATCGGCTTCTGCACGTCGCGCACCTCGACGACCGCGCCGTCGGCCAGCCGGATCAGCCCGCCGTCGGCGAGCTGCCCGCCTCCCTCGGCGTAGAACGGGGTGCGGTCGAGCACCAGCTCGATGTCGTCCCCCTCGTGCGCCGCGGCGACCGGCGCCCCGCTGACGAGCAGCCCCGAGACGCGGCCCTCGGAGCTGGTCTCCTCGTAGCCGGTGAACTCCACGTCGTGGCCCAGCTCGTCGGCCACGGACCGGTATGCCGTGGTGTCGCCGTGCGCGCTCCGCTTCGCCCGGGCGTCGGCCTTGGCCCGCTCCCGCTGCTCGGTCATCAGCCGCCGGAAGCCCGCCTCGTCCACCTCGACGCCCTGCTCGGCCGCCATCTCGAGGGTGAGGTCGATGGGGAAGCCGTAGGTGTCGTGCAGGGCGAACGCCTGCTCCCCGCCGAGCACCCGTCCGCCGGACCCCTTGAGCCGCTGGACCGCTGTGTCGAGGATCGTCGTCCCCGCGGACAGGGTCCGCCGGAACGCCTCCTCCTCGGCGTAGGCGACCTCGCTGATCCGGCCGAAGTCGCGCTCGAGCGCGGGGTAGGACGCCTTCATCCGGTCCATGCTGACCGGCAGCAGGTGCTGAAGGCTCCCCGTGCCGTCGTAGCCGAGCAGCCGCATCGAGCGGACCGCGCGGCGCAGCATCCGGCGCAGCACGTAGCCGCGGCCCTCGTTGCCCGGCGTCACGCCGTCGCCGAGGAGCATGAGCGAGCTGCGCACGTGGTCGGCGACGACCCGCAGCCGCACGTCGTCGGGGTGGCTGTGCGCGGCGTCGTGCCGGCTGTGCTCGCCGTAGCGCTTGCCCGCCAGCTGCGCCGCCGTGTCGAGGACCGGCTTGACCTCGTCGATCTCGTAGAGGTTGTCCACGCCCTGCAGGACCGTGGCCATCCGCTCCAGCCCCATGCCGGTGTCGACGTTGCGCGCCGGAAGCTCGCCCTCGACGTCGAAGTCCTCCTTGCTGCGCACGGCGGACAGCGAGTACTGCATGAAGACGAGGTTCCAGACCTCCATGTAGCGGTCCTCGTCGACCGCGGGCCCGCCCTCGGTGCCGTAGTCGGCGCCGCGGTCGAAGAAGATCTCCGAGCAGGGGCCGCCAGGGCCGGGCACGCCCATGTGCCAGTAGTTGTCCTTCGTGCCGCGGCGGGTGATCCGCTCGACCGGCACGCCGACGACCTCGTGCCAGATGCGGAAGGCCTCGTCGTCCTCCTCGTAGACGGTGGGCCAGAGCCGCTCGGGGTCGAGCCCGAAGCCGCCGTCGTCCCGGCTGCCGGTCAGCAGCTCCCACGCCATCTCGATGGCGCCCTGCTTGAAGTAGTCGCCGAAGGAGAAGTTGCCGCACATCTGGAAGAACGTGCCGTGCCGGCTGGTCTTGCCGACCTCCTCGATGTCGAGGGTGCGCAGGCACTTCTGCACGCTGGTGGCGCGGTCCCAGGGCGCCTGCTCCTGCCCGAGGAAGTAGGGCTTGAAGGGCACCATGCCGGCGTTGACGAACAGCAGGTTCGGGTCGTCATACAGCAGGGACGTGCTGGGCACGACGGTGTGCCCCTTGCTCTGGAAGTAGCTCAGCCAGCGGCGCCGGATCTCGGCGGTCTGCATCGTCTGGTCACCTCGGGTGGTGGTCGGGACAGGGCGGGGCGGGGGCGTGCTCCGGTGGAGACCACCGGGCGCAGCCCCTAGCGAGCTCGCCCGCCCGTCGCGTCGAGGTCGGTCCACGAGCCACGGGCCGGGCGCGCCCTGCGTCCCACGTCGTCACGGGGGGACTGGGGGCTCACGTGGTCACCTCACGGGTCGGCCGGCTGCGGTCGGGGCGGCGGGCACGCGCACGGCGCGTGCTCCTCGGCAAACCCTACTCGACCTCAGTGCGCGGCAGCCGCCGCGACAGGCACGGCCGCCAGCAGCGTCCGGGTGTAGTCGTGCTGCGGTCGCAGGAGCACGTCCTCGACGGTGCCCTCCTCCACGATCCGGCCCTGGTACATGACCAGCACCCGGTCGGCGATGTTCCACGCGAGCCCCAGGTCGTGGGTGATGACGAGCGCACCCAGGCCGAGCCGGCGACGCAGGCCGAGCAGCAGCGCGAGGATCTCCCCGCGGACCGAGGCGTCGAGCGAGGCGACCGGCTCGTCCGCGAGCAGGAACTCGGGCTCGAGCGCCAGGGCGCCGGCGATGACGACGCGCTGCTGCTGCCCCCCGGACAGCTCCTGCGGGATGGCCGAGAAGAACTGCCCCGGCGGCCGCAGCTCCGCCCGCGACAGCGCCCGGGCGACCAGCTCCTCCTCGGCACCGGGGAGCCGGTGGATCCGGATCCCCTCGGCCACCGACTCGTAGACCGACTGCTTGGGGTTGAGCGCACCGGACGGGTCCTGCAGCACCAGCTGGACCTTGCGCCGGAAGTCCCGCAGGCCCCGGCGGTCGCGGGCCAGCGGCTCGCCGCGGTAGTGGACCTCGCCGCGGTCGACGGGGTGCAGCCCCAGCAGGGTGCGCGCCAGGGTGGTCTTGCCGGAGCCGGACTGGCCCACCAGTGCGACGATCTCGCCGCTCCGGCACTGCAGGGAGACCTGGTCGACCGCCCGGACCAGACCGGCCCGGGTGCGGAACGCGACCGACACGTCCCGGGCCTCGAGCAGCACCTCACCCGGTGACTGCGGGTCGCTCCCGCTCGCGGGGAATTGCTGAGGGTTCGCGGTCCCAGAGCGGCGTGTCGTCAGCAACTGTCCCCCGTCGGCGGGGGTCGCGCGCGCTTCGCCCTCGGCCTCCCGCTGGGAGACCGGGTGCAGCCGCGAGGCCGGGTCGCCGATGACGGGGAACGCGGCGGCGAGCGCCCGGGTGTAGGGGTGCTCGGGGCGGCGCACCACGTCGGCACTGCGCCCCTGCTCGACGACGACCCCGTCCTTCATCACCGCGATCCGCTCGCACGCCGAGGCGAGGACCGACAGGTCGTGGGTGATCATCAGCAGCGAGATACCGCGCTCCCGGACCAGGCGGGCCAGCAGCGTGAGCACCTGCGCCTGCACCACGACGTCGAGCGCGGTGGTCGGCTCGTCGGCGATGACCACGTCGGGGTCGCACGCCAGCGCGAGCGCGATCATCACGCGCTGGCGCTGCCCGCCGCTCAGCTCGTGCGGGTAGGCGTGCACCTTCTCGGGGGCCAGGTCCACCTGGGTGAACAGGTCGGACACGCGCGCCTCGCGGGCGGCATCGGTCCGGTAGCCGTCCTTCACGTGCAGCTCCAGTGCCTCCTTGACCTGTGCCCCGACCCGGCGCACCGGGTTCAGCGAGTGCATCGCCCCCTGGAAGACCACGGACGCGCCGGCCCACCGCAGCGCGCGCAGCCGTCCCCAGCCGAGGGTCAGGACGTCCTCCTCCCCCAGCAGCACCCGCCCGGTGACCCGGGCGTTCCGGGGCAGCAGGCGCAGCACCGACATGGCGAGGGTCGACTTGCCCGACCCCGACTCCCCGGCGATCCCGAGGGTGCCGCCGGCGGGCAGCTCGAGCGAGACGTCGCGCACCGCGGCCACGTCGCCGCGCCCGGTGTCGGCGGTGACCCGGTAGGTGATGCTGACGTCGTCGACGCGCAGGTCGGGCATCAGCGGCTCCGCAGGCTCGGGTTGATGATCGCCTCGAAGGCGCGGCCGACGAGGGTGAAGCTCAGCACGACGATCACGATGGCGATGCCCGGCGGCAGCAGGAACCACCAGTACCCGGCCGTCGCCGCACCGGAGTCCATGGACACCTTGAGCATGGTGCCCCAGGACGGGTTCGAGGGGTCGCCGAGGCCGAGGAAGGACAAGGTCGCCTCGGCGATGACGGCGGCGCCGACGGTCAGGGTCGTGTTGGCCATGACCAGCGGCATGACGGCCGGCAGCACATGCTTGCCGATGACGTGCCGGTTGCCGGCGCCGAGCGCCCATGCCCGCTCGATGTAGGGGCGCGCCTCCACCGTCAGGGTCTGCGATCGGACGATGCGCGCGGTGCCCGGCCACGAGGTGACCCCGATGGCGATGATGACCGTCCACACACCGCGCTCGAGGACGCTGGAGAGCACGATCGCGAGCACCAGCGACGGCAGGACGAGGAAGAAGTCGATGACCCGCATCAGCACGGCGCTCCCCCACCCCCCGAAGTGGCCGGCGGCCATGCCGACCACGGTGCCGATCACCATGGAGATGACGGTGGCGACCACGCCGACCAGCAGGGAGACCCGGGAGCCCCACAGCAGCATGACGAGGACGGAGCGGCCGGAGGGGTCGGTGCCCAGCGGCAGCGACCAGGTCGGCGGGTGGTTGACCGGGTTGTCCAGCTGGGTGACGTCGAGCAGTCGCGCCGGCGCGATGACCGGGGCGAGCAGCGCCAGCGCGATGACGACGACGAGCACAACGAGGCCGGTCATCCCGCTGGGGCTGGCCCGCAGGCCCGCCCAGACCTCGCGCATCCGCCTGATCCGACGCGCGCGGGCCACCGACCTGGGGTTGCTGCTGACCTCCTCCGCGGTGGTCGCACTCATGCGGGGGCCCCCGCGAAGTATCGGAGCGGAGCGGAGAACTTCGTGGGGTGGTTCATGCCGCGCGCACCCGCGGGTCGAGGACGCGGTAGAGCAGGTCGGCCGCGAGGTTGGCGAGGATGACGATCGCGGAGAAGACGACGAAGGTTCCCTGCAGCAGGGGCAGGTCCGGTCCGGTCAGGGCCTGGTAGGTGAGGTAGCCGAGCCCGGGCCAG
>DASSKF010000099.1:0-33492 GCA_035690725.1 Segeticoccus sp. | reverse complement strand
AACTGTCCGGGATGACGGCCTCGGCGGCCTCGGCGGTGCGGCGTGCCGCATCATCAACAACCGTCATCAGCCGACGGCTCCTTCCATCTGCATCTCGATCAGGCGGTTCAGCTCCAGCGCGTACTCCATCGGCAGCTCACGTGCGATGGGCTCGATGAACCCGCGCACGATCATCGCCATGGCCTCCTCCTCGGTGAGGCCGCGCTGCATCAGGTAGAACAGCTGGTCGTCACCGATCTTGGAGACGGTCGCCTCGTGCCCCATCTGCACGTCGTCCTCGCGGATGTCGACGTAGGGGTAGGTGTCCGACCGGCTGATCTGGTCGACGAGCAGCGCGTCGCAGCGCACCGTCGCCTTGCTGTGGTGGGCACCGTCCATCACCTGCACGAGGCCGCGGTACGACGTGCGCCCGCCGCCGCGCGCCACCGACTTGGAGACGATGCTCGAGGAGGTGTAGGGCGCGGCGTGCACCATCTTGGCGCCCGCGTCCTGGTGCTGGTCCTCGCCGGCGAACGCGATCGACAGGGTCTCGCCCTTGGCGTGCTCACCGAGCAGGAACACCGACGGGTACTTCATCGTCACCTTGGACCCGATGTTGCCGTCGACCCACTCCATCGTGGCGCCCTCGGCGCAGGTGGCCCGCTTGGTGACCAGGTTGTAGACGTTGTTCGACCAGTTCTGGATCGTGGTGTAGCGCACCCGGGCGTTCTTCTTGCACACGATCTCGACGACGGCGGAGTGCAGCGAGTCACTCTTGTAGATCGGGGCGGTGCATCCCTCCACGTAGTGGACGTAGGAGTCCTCGTCGGCGATGATCAGCGTCCGCTCGAACTGGCCCATGTTCTCGGTGTTGATCCGGAAGTAGGCCTGCAGCGGGATGTCGACGTGCACGCCCGGGGGCACGTAGACGAACGAGCCGCCGGACCACACGGAGGTGTTGAGGGCGGCGAACTTGTTGTCGCCGGCGGGAATCACCGAGCCGAAGTACTCCCGGAACAGGTCCTCGTGCTCCCGCAGACCCGTGTCCGTGTCGACGAAGATGACACCCTGCGCCTCCAGGTCCTCGCGGATCTGGTGGTAGACGACCTCGGACTCGTACTGCGCCGCGACCCCGGCGATCAGCCGCTGCTTCTCCGCCTCGGGGATGCCCAGCCGGTCGTAGGTGTTGCGGATGTCCTCGGGGAGCTCGTCCCAGCTGGCGGCCTGGGACTCGGTCGACTTCACGAAGTACTTGATGTTCTGGAAGTCGATCCCGGTCAGGTCGGAGCCCCAGTTCGGCATCGGCTTCTTGTCGAACAGCCGCAGGGCCTTGAGCCGCCGCTTGGTCATCCACTCCGGCTCGTTCTTCTTCGACGAGATGTCGCGGACGACCTCCTCGTCGAGGCCCCTTCTGGCGGCGGCGCCTGCGTCATCAGAGTCGGCCCAGCCGTACTGGTAGCCGCCGAACTCCTTCAGCGCCGGGTTGAGCTCTTCAACGTTGGTGCTCATCGAGAGGCCCTTTCCTTGTGGGTGTTCTCGTGCATGGTCGGGGGGTCGGTCGTGGCGGTGCCTCCGGGTCCGGCCCGGCTCGGGTCGGCAGCACCGCTCCTGCCCCGCGGCACCGGGGGCGTGGGCACGAACGTGGTGCAGACGTGGTCGCCGTGGGCGAGGGTCGCGAGCCGCTGGACGTGGACCCCCAGCAGGCGGGACAGCGCGTCGGTCTCCGCCTCGCAGAACTGCGGGAACTCCGCGGCGACGTCCTTGATGGGGCAGTGCCCCTGGCACAGCTGCACGCCCGACAGCGGCGTCCCCTGGCCGACGGGACGGGCCGAGGCGGCGTAGCCTTCCGCGCTCAGCGCGGTGACCAGCGCGGGGGTCCGGGCGGCCGGGTCGTCCTCGGTGCCGGCGAGGCTGCGGGCGAGCCGCTCCTCGAGCTCGGCGACCCGCTCGCGCGCGAACGCCTCGACGGCGTCCTCCCCCGCGCGCTCGGCCAGGAACCGGATCGCGGCGGTGGCCACTCCGTCATACGTGCTCTGCATCGACCGGTGACCGGCCTCGGACAGCACGTAGGCACGGGCGGGGCGGCCACGGCCCCGGTGACCGGTCGCGACCTCGTGCTCCTCGATCGCCCCCTCCTCGGCGAGCGCGTCGAGGTGGCGGCGCACGGCCGCGGGCGTCAGGCCGAGGGACTCGGCGACGGCGGCGGCGGTGACCGGTCCGTGTTCGGACACGGCAGAACGCACCCGGTCCCGGGTGCGTTCCTCGAGCCGCTCGCTCATAAACACAACACCATTGTGACGTAATTCGGCAGTCTTGACCACTCGGGGTGTCCTCAGCCGCCGCGCTGGCGGCGCCGCGACCGTCCGGCTGTGACGGCGGTCATATCGGGTGGGCGACCTACACTCCCGCCGTGACCGTCGCCCCCACCGACACACCGGCCCTGCACATCCACGACCTCCGGAAGCGCTTCGGCGCCACGCGGGCCGTGGACGGGATGACCTGGTCGGCCCGGCACGGCGAGGTCACCGCGGTGCTCGGCCCGAACGGCGCCGGCAAGACCACCGCCATCGAGTGCGCGGAGGGCCTGCAGCGGGCTGACTCCGGGGAGCTGCGGGTGCTCGGCGCCGACCCCTGGCAGGCCTCGCCGGACCACCGCGCGCGGGTCGGGGTCATGCTCCAGGACGGTGGCCTGCCCACCAGCTCCCGTCCGGTCCGCCTGCTGCAGCACCTCGCCGAGCTGTATGCCGCCCCGGCGGACGTGGCGGCCCTGGTCGAGCGACTGGGGATCGGGTCCTTCGCCGGCACCACGGTCCGCCGCCTGTCCGGGGGGCAGAAGCAGCGGGTGGCCCTCGCCGCCGCACTGGTCGGGCGCCCGGAGCTGGCCTTCCTCGACGAGCCGACCGCCGGGCTCGACCCGCACGCGCGGCGCGAGGTCTGGCAGCTGATCCGGGAGACCCGGGACGAGGGGTGCGCCCTCGTGGTGACCACCCACTCCTTCGCCGAGGCCGAGCGGGTGGCCGACCACGTGGTCATCGTGCAGTCCGGGCGGGTGGTCGCCGACGGCACGGTCGTGGAGCTCACCCGCGAGCAGTCCCTCGAGGACCTCTACTTCGGG
Organism: Segeticoccus sp.; assembly: GCA_035690725.1. Classification (GTDB taxonomy): domain Bacteria; phylum Actinomycetota; class Actinomycetes; order Actinomycetales; family Dermatophilaceae; genus DASSKF01. Next base: position 30,398 of record DASSKF010000099.1, on the reverse strand, counting down.
CTGACCACCCGCGACGGCGACGATGGGAAGGAGCGGTGGTGAGCCGCAGGAGCGGGTCGGCCCCCGGCGGCGTGGGCACGACGACCACAATGAGCACGACCATGACGAAGGCTGCCGCGCCGCCGCGTACCCGCGTGCTGGCCCAGGCCCGGTTCGAGGCCGCGACGCTGCTGCGCAACGGTGAGCAGCTGCTCGTCTCCCTCGTCCTGCCGGCCCTGGCCCTGCTCGGCCTGCACTACGCCTCGCAGCCCTCGCTCGGCCAGTCCTGTGCTTGCCGACGCATCGACGTCGTCGTGCCGGGCGCCCTCGCCCTCGCGGTCCTGTCCACCGCGTTCACCGGCCAGGCCATCGCGACCGGCTTCGACCGCCGCTACGGCGTCCTGCGCCTGCTCGGCGTGACCCCGCTCGGCCGAACCGGCCTGCTCCTGGCGAAGGCGCTCGCCGTCCTGGTCGTCGAGCTGCTGCAGAGCATCGTCCTCGGTGCCATCGGCCTGGCGCTGGGCTGGCACCCGGACTGGGTCGGCGTGCTCCCCGCCCTGCTGGTGGGGCTGCTGGGGACCTGGGCCTTCGTCGCCCTCGCGCTGCTGCTGGCCGGCGCCGTGCGCGCCGAGGGTGTGCTCGCGCTCGCCAACCTCATCTGGATCCTGCTGCTGGGGATCGGCGGCATCCTCATCCCCCGCACCGTGCTCCCCGACGGTCTGGGAGCGGTGGTGCGCTGGCTCCCCTCCGCGGCGCTGGGTGACGGGCTGCGATCGGCCTTCCTCGACGCGCACCTGGCGGTGGTCCCCGTGCTCGTGCTCCTCGGCTGGGGGCTCGTGGCGACGCTGCTCGCCTCGCGCCTGTTCCGCTGGGGCGACTGACCGGCAGCGCCGGGGTCAGCCCCCGAGCTCGAGCTCGAGCACGTGCTGCGGGCCGGCACCCCCGCCGAGGTAGTCCTTCCCCGTGTCCCGGAACCCGCCGGCGAGGTAGGTCCGGAGCGCTGCCGGGTTCCGGTGGTTGACGGTGAGGACCACTCGCCGCACGTCCGACAGATGCTGGCGCACGAACGCCGGGACCAGCCCGACGGCGGCCCGCCCGTAGCCGTGTCCCTGGTGCTCCGGTGCCACGTAGAACGCTCGCAACAGCACGGCCCGCGGATCGTGGTCGAACTCGCGCCAGTAGCCGCCCCGGTCGAGCGCGAACATCCCCACCGGCACCTCCTCGGCTCCTCTACCGGCCAGGATCGCCACCGAGGTGCGGCCCGGGTCGGCATCACCGAGCGGCAGCGACTCCACGGCGGGCGCCGCGAACTGCTGCTGCTCGTCCGGCAGCCGGTGCCCCAGCAGCACCTCGCGCAAGGGGCTCGCACCGGGCGGGACAGGGACCAGCCGGACACCGGTCGTGGCTGGCCGGGTGCTGGTCGGCCGGTGCGAGCTGCTGGCGTCAGTCACGCCGGAGACGATAGGCCTCGCGACCGACCGGCGTTCTGCTCCGTGCCCACCTCCGCGGCAGCGCCAGACCGAGCGCCGCCGCCGGCAGGATCCAGACCGGGTCCAGCGAGACGGCGCACAGCACCAGCAGCAGCGTGCCCGCCCCACCCAGCACCGCGAGGTATGCCGAGTGCTCGCCGTGGCGGCGAGAGGGCCGCAGGGCCGCCGCGAGCAGGCCCAGTGCCAGGAGCCCGGCTGCGTGCACCGGCCGCCCGAGCGCCAGCGCCCCGGACCAGCCTCCGGCCAGCAGCGCTGCGGCGGTGGCCAGGTGCGCCGGGAGGCCGGACGGGCGCGGGGTCTCCGGTGCGGGGGCACGGCCGGGTGCGGGGCGCTCGAGAAGGTGCGTGGACGGCATACCTCCAGTGGGCCAGAGCCGCGGGGCCGGCGCATGGGTATTCTCACCCGGATTCCCCGGAGCGGACCCTGGTCCGTGAGCCCGGCACGTCCTCGCGGGGGTGGCCTCACCCGGCGCGAGTCGGGCAGGCGACGGGCAGGGCCGCTGGGCGGTGGCGGGCGACTTACCCTTGTGCCGTGCCCACCTCCGCCGCGCCGCACCCGTGGCTGCGCCGTCTCGTCGTCGCCAACCTCGTGTTCGAGGTGCTCATCGTCGTCACCGGCGGCCTCGTCCGGCTGACCGGTTCCGGCCTCGGCTGCCCGACGTGGCCGCAGTGCGTGCCGGGCTCCTACACGCCGGTGGCCCACCAGGCGCAGGGGTGGCACAAGTACATCGAGTTCGGCAACCGGACGATGACCAGCGTGGTGAGCGTTGCCGCGGTGCTGGTCATCGTCGCCCTGTTCGTCTGGGCGCGGGACCGGCCCCGGCTGCGCCGCCCGGCCTACCTGGTGCTCGCCGGCGTCGCGTTGCAGGCGGTCATCGGCGGCATCACGGTGCTGACCGGGCTCAACCCGGCGATCGTGGCCGGGCACTTCCTCGTATCCATGCTGCTCGTCGCGGCCTCGACCCTGCTGCTCGTCCGCATCGACGAGGGCGACGCCGCTCCGGTGCCTCTCGCACGGCGCGAGATCCGCGTCCTGGCGGCGGTGACCACGGCGCTCGCCGCGGTCATCCTCGTGCTCGGCACGATCGTCACCGGCTCCGGTCCGCACTCGGGCGACGCGGACCAGCCGGCCCGGCTCGCGGTGGACCCGCGAGCGGTGTCCTGGCTGCACGCGGACGCCGTCATGCTCTTCGTCGGCCTCGTGGTGGCGGTGCTGCTCGCGGTGCGCCTCACCGGCGTGGGAACGCGGGCCGCGCGGGCCTGGACCGTCCTGCTGGCCGTCACCCTCGCCCAGGGCGTGGTGGGCTACGTGCAGTACTTCACCGGGCTCCCGTGGGCGGTCGTGCTCGTGCACATGCTCGGCGCCAGCCTGCTGGTGGTGGCTCTCGTCCGCGCCGTGCTGAGCCTGCGCGAGCGGCCGGTGGTCCGGCATGTGGCGAGGTCGGCTGAGCAGCCCGCGGGACGGTCCGCGGTGCCCCAGGCCTGACGCACGGGCCTTCCCGCCGACCGTTCCAGGTTCCCCGGGCCTGGGGCCGCAATCTCCACGGGCAGTACCGGTCGTCGCCGCCGAACGCCGTGCTCAAATCACTTCCCGACAGACAGTACTGCCAGTCGAAATTGCGGTCTGCCGGCCCGGCTTGCCGCGAGGTGGACTGACGAGCGGCTGCCAGCCGCCCGGCTGGCGAGGGTCAGAGTGGGAGCGGCAGGTGCAGCAGCGGGTCGATCGCGACCGCGAGGAAGACCAGCGTCAGGTAGCTGATCGAGTAGTGGAACAGCCGCATCGGCTTCAGGACGCGGGCCGACGCGCCGGCCTTGGCGCGCGAGAGCAGCCGGTGGGCCTCGACGAGGAACAGGACACCGGCGGCGACGGAGGTCACCAGGTAGATCCAGCCCATCGACGCGACCGGGACCAGCGCGAGGGTGCACAGGACCGTGGCCCAGCCGTACCAGACGATCTGCCGGGCGACGGCGACGTCGCGGGCGAGGACCGGCAGCATCGGCACGCCGGCGGCCTCGTACTCCCCCTTGAAGCGCATCGACAGCGGCCAGTAGTGCGGCGGGGTCCAGAAGAACACGACGAGGAACAGCACCACCGCCGGCCACCCGACGGTGTCGGTCACCGCCGACCAGCCGATGACCACGGGCATGCACCCGGCGACGCCGCCCCAGACGATGTTCTGGGTCGTGCGGCGCTTGAGCAGGAGCGTGTAGAAGCCGACGTAGAGGATGATCGCCGACAGGGACAGCACGGCCGACAGCCAGTTGACCAGCAGGCCGAGCCACAGCACGGAGAAGGCACCGAGGGCGACGCCGAAGACGAGGGCCGCCCGCGGCGTGATGGCCCCGGTCACCAGCGGACGGCGCTCGGTCCGGTGCATGACCTTGTCGATGTCGCGGTCGAAGTAGCAGTTGAGCGTGTTCGCCGAGCCTGCCGACAGCGTGCCGCCGACGAGGGTGGCGACGACGAGCCAGGCCGAGGGAAGGCCGCGCTCGGCGAGGAACATCACCGGGAACGTCGTGACCAGCAGCAGCTCGATGATGCGCGGCTTGGTCAGGGCGACGTAGTCCCGCACGACCGCGCGAGGACCCCGGTTCGGCCGGGCCGTCTCCGCGGAGGTGCGCGGCTCGAGCGCAGTCACGATGGCGTCGGGTCCCTCTGGTGGAGAACAGCGACGGAGACCCGCCGCAGAACGTCGCCCAGTCTAGCCCCGGTGCCCAGCCGGACCGACGGCGACCAGACGCGACGGGCTGCCCGTGCCGGACTAGGCTCGGGACGGAGGACCAGAACAGCACACCCCCGGCCCGCGAAGGAGTCATGCCCGTGACCAGCCAGAGCCAGCAGACCACCCCGGGACAGCGCGACAGCTCCCTCGCCCCACCGGTCGCCCAGCAGGCCGGCTGGACCGACCTCGACGTGCGCGCCGTCGACACCGTCCGGGTCCTCGCCGCCGACGCGGTGCAGAAGAAGGGCAACGGCCACCCGGGCACCGCGATGAGTCTCGCTCCCCTCGCGTACCTGCTCTACCAGCACGTCATGCGGCACGACCCGAACGACCCGGACTGGCTGGGCCGCGACCGGTTCGTCCTCTCCTGCGGGCACTCGAGCCTCACCCAGTACATCCAGCTCTACCTGAGCGGCTACGGCCTCGAGCTGGACGACCTCGAGGCGCTGCGCACGTGGGGCTCGCTCACCCCGGGCCACCCGGAGGTGCACCACACGGCTGGTGTCGAGGTGACCACCGGCCCGCTCGGCTCCGGCCTCGCCACCGCCGTCGGTATGGCGTTCGCGCAGCGCCGGCAGCGCGGCCTGCTCGACCCGGACGCGGCCCCCGGCGAGAGCCCGTTCGACCACCACATCTGGGTGGTCGCCTCCGACGGCGACATGATGGAGGGCGTCACCCACGAGGGCGCGGCGCTCGCGGGCCACCAGGAGCTGGGCAACCTCACCGTCTTCTACGACGAGAACAAGATCTCCATCGAGGACGACACCGACATCTCCTTCTCGGAGGACGTCGGAGCCCGGTACCGCGCCTACGGGTGGCACGTCGAGACGGTCGACTGGCGCAGCAGCGCCGAGGACGGCGGCTCCTACACCGAGGACGTCGACGCCCTGCTCGCCGCCATCGAGAAGAGCAAGCAGGTCACCGACCGACCCTCGCTCGTCATCCTGCGGACGATCATCGCGTGGCCGGCGCCGACCAAGCGCGACACCGGCAAGGCGCACGGCTCCGCCCTCGGCGACGAGGAGGTCGCCGGCACCAAGGAGCTGCTCGGCTTCGACCCCGAGCAGCACTTCGAGGTGGCCCCGGAGGTCATCGAGCACACCCGGGACGTCGCCCGCCGGGGCCGGGAGGCGCACGAGGCCTGGCAGAAGACGTTCGAGGACTGGCGCGCCGCCAACCCGGACCGGGCGAAGCTGCTGGACCGGTTGCGGGCCCACGAGCTGCCGGAGGGCTTCGCCGACGCGTTCCCGGCCTTCGAGGCCGACGAGAAGGGCATCGCCACCCGCGCCGCGTCGGGCAAGATCCTCGGCGCGCTCGAGGACGTCATGCCCGAGCTGTGGGGCGGATCGGCTGACCTCGCCGAGTCCAACAACACGACGATGGAGGGCGCGCAGAGCTTCATCCCGTCCGGCAAGCAGACGAAGATGTTCCCGGGCAACCCCTACGGACGCACCCTGCACTTCGGCATCCGCGAGTTCGGGATGGGCTGCATTCTCAGCGGCATCGCGCTGGAGGGCCTGACCCGGCCCTACGGCGGCACCTTCCTCGTCTTCTCCGACTACATGCGCCCCGCGGTCCGCCTCGCCGCCCTGCAGCAGCTGCCGGTCACCTACGTGTGGACGCACGACTCCATCGGCCTCGGCGAGGACGGGCCCACCCACCAGCCCATCGAGCACCTGGCCGCGCTGCGGGCCATCCCCGGGCTGGACGTCGTGCGCCCGGCCGACGCCAACGAGACGGTGGTCGCGTGGCGCACGATCCTGACCCACCACGACCGCCCCACCGGGCTGTGCCTCACGCGTCAGGCCGTCCCGACGCTCGACCGCGACACGATGGCCCCGGCCGACGGTGTCGAGAAGGGCGCCTACGTCCTGGCCGAGGCCTCCGGCGGCACCCCCCAGGTCATCCTCATCGCCACCGGCTCCGAGGTGAGCATCGCGGTGGCGGCACGGAAGACGCTGGAGGACCAGGGCGTTGCCACCCGTGTCGTGTCCATGCCGTGCCGGGAGTGGTTCCTGGCCCAGGACGACGCCTACCGCGACGAGGTGCTGCCCCCGCACGTGCGGGCCCGGGTGAGCGTCGAGGCCGCGGTCGCGTTCGGCTGGCGCGACTTCGTCGGCGACGCCGGCCGCTCGGTCAGTGTCGAGCACTTCGGCGCCTCGGCGGACTACAAGACGATCTACCAGAAGTTCGGCATCACGGCCGAGGCCGTGGTCGCCGCTGCGAACGAGTCGATCCAGGCTGCAGGAGGCAACCGATGACGAACCCGAACCCGAACCTCACCGCCCTCAGCGAGGCGGGGGTGTCCATCTGGCTGGACGACCTGAACCGCCCGATGATCCAGGAGGGTGGCCTGCAGGACCTCGTGGACACCCGGCAGGTCGTGGGCGTCACGAGCAACCCGACCATCTTCGCCAACGCGCTCTCGGAGGGTGCGGCCTACAACGCCCAGGTGAAGGACCTGTCCGAGGCCGGCAAGGGGGTCGACGACTCCGTCTTCGCCATCACGACGCGGGACGTGAGCGACGCCTGCGACGTGCTGCGGCCGGTCTATGACCGCACCGACGGCAAGGACGGCCGGGTCTCCCTCGAGGTGGACCCCCGGCTGGCCGAGGACACGGCCGGGACCGTCGAGTCCGCCCGCCGGCTGTGGGCCGCCGTCGACCGCCCGAACCTCTTCATCAAGATCCCCGCCACCGTCCAGGGCCTGCCCGCGATCTCGCAGGCGCTCGCCGACGGCATCAGCGTCAACGTGACCCTGATCTTCTCGCTGGACCGCTACCGGGCCGTGATGAACGCCTTCCTCACCGGGCTCGAACAGGCCCGGGAGGCGGGCCGCGACCTGTCCCGGATCCAGTCCGTCGCGTCCTTCTTCGTCTCCCGCGTCGACAGCGAGGTCGACAAGCGCCTCGACGCCGTCAGCGGCGACAAGAAGGAGGAGGCGCAGGGCCTCAAGGGCCGGGCCGGCATCGCCAACGCCCGGCTCGCCTACCAGGCCTACGAGGAGGTCTTCGCGACGCCGCGCTGGAAGAACCTCGAGGAGGCCGGGGCCCACGCCCAGCGACCGCTGTGGGCCTCGACCGGGGTGAAGAACCCGGACTACCCCGACACGATGTACGTCACCGAGCTGGTGGCTCCCAACACCGTGAACACGATGCCGGAGAAGACGCTGCAGGCGTTCGCCGACCACGGTGAGGTCCACGGCGACCGGGTCACCGGGCACTACGACGACGCCAAGGCCACGATGGACGCGCTCGAGCGGGTCGGCATCTCCTACGCCGACGTGGTGGCCCTCCTCGAGGACGAGGGCGTGGAGAAGTTCGAGAAGTCCTGGGGCCAGCTCATCGGCAGCGTGGAGCAGGAGCTCGACAAGGCCCAGCACGACGACTCCTACTCCTCCGGCGAGGAGGGCAGGTGACCTCGTCCGGCGTGGCGGTGAGCGCCTCCGGTGCCGCCGCCGAGGCGGTCAGCCGCCACGTCCCGGAGCTGGTCCGCGACGGGTTCGCGGGCAAGCTGTTCCGGCAGGACGCCGACCTGTGGGGCGCGCAGGCCCGGTCCGAGGCGGCCAAGCGGCTGTCCTGGGTCGGCCTGCCCCGCTCGTCCCGCCCCCTCGTCGGCGAGATCGCCGCGCTGCGCAGCGAGCTCGCCGAGCAGGCCGGCCACGACCTCGACCACGTCGTGCTCTGCGGCATGGGCGGGTCGTCGCTGGCGCCGGAGGTCATCTGCGCGACGGCGGGCGTCGGGCTGACAGTGCTCGACTCCTCGCACCCGGACTACGTGCGCGCGGCCCTCGAGGACCGGCTCGACCGCACCGTCGTCGTCGTGTCCAGCAAGTCCGGCTCCACCGTGGAGACCGACTCCCAGCGGCGGGCCTACGAGCAGGCCTTCCGCGACGCCGGCATCGACCCGACCCGGCGGATGGTTGTCGTGACCGACCCCGGCAGCCCGATGGACAAGGCGAGCCGGGAGGCCGGCTACCCCGTGGTCAACGCCGACCCCGACGTCGGGGGCCGCTACTCGGCCCTCACCGCTTTCGGCCTGGTGCCGAGCGGGCTCGCCGGTGTGGACATCGAGGCGCTGCTCGACGACGCCGAGGCGGTCTCCGACCTGCTCGCCGCCGACGACGAGGCGAACCCGGCGCTCCGGCTCGGGGCCGCGCTCGGCGGCACCACTCCCCTGCGGGACAAGGTGCTGCTCACCGACGCCGGCACCGAGATCGCCGGGTTCGGGGACTGGGCCGAGCAGCTGATCGCCGAGAGCACCGGCAAGGACGGCACCGGGCTGCTGCCCGTGGTCGTCGGTTCCTGCGGACCCGAGCAGCTGGCCGGCGACGAGCTGCGGGTGCTGCTGGAGGCGACGGACGGCGACGAGGCCGACCCGACCGGTGACGCCGTCTCCGTGTCGGGCACGCTCGGGGCGCAGCTGCTGCTCTGGGAGGCCGCCGTGGCCACCGCCGGCCGGCTGCTGGGGATCAACCCGTTCGACCAGCCGGACGTGGAGAGCGCCAAGCAGGCCGCCCGGGACCTGATGGCGCAGGGCGGCGGCAGCACCGACGAGCCGGCCTTCACCGACGACGCCGTGGAGGTGCGGACGCTCGGCGGCGACTGGATCGGCGGCGCGACGGACCTCGGCTCCGCCGTGCAGGCGCTGCTCGACCAGCTCGACCCGGAGCGTGGCTACCTCGCGGTGATGGCCTACCTCGACCGGGCCGCCGACGCGTCCCTCGCGACGGCCCGCCCCGCCCTCGCCCGGCGACTGGAGCGTCCGGTGACGTTCGGCTGGGGGCCGCGCTTCCTGCACTCGACCGGCCAGTACCACAAGGGCGGGCCGCCCACGGGCGTCTACCTGCAGGTCACGGCTGCGCCGGCCCGGGACCTCGACGTCCCGGGGCAGGACTTCACCTTCGGCGTCCTCATCGCGGCCCAGGCCGCGGGCGACGCGCAGGTACTGGCCGACCACGGCCGGCCGGTGCTGCGCCTCCACCTGACCGACCACGACCGGGGCCTGGGGCAGCTGCGGCAGGCTGTCGGCATACCGGAAACTGCGGAGAGGGAGGCGTGAGCCCGACGAGCACCCCACCGGGAACCGACGGGAACAACCCGCTGCGGGACCCGCGCGACAAGCGGCTGCCGCGCATCGCCGGCCCGTGCAGCCTCGTGCTGTTCGGCGTGACCGGCGACCTGGCGACCAAGAAGATCATGCCGGCGATCTACGACCTGGCGAACCGGGGGCTGCTCCCGCCGGGCTTCAGCCTCGTCGGGTTCGCCCGGCGCGACTGGGCCGACCAGGACTTCGGCAAGATCGTCCACGAGGCGGTCCGCCGGCACGCCCGCACGCCGTTCCGCGAGGACGTGTGGCGCAACCTCGCCGAGGGCTTCCGGTTCGTGCCGGGGACGTTCGACGACGGCGCCGCGTTCGAGCTGCTCGCCAAGACGGTCGACGAGCTGGACCAGAACCGCGGGACCGGCGGCAACCACGCGTTCTACCTGTCCATCCCGCCCGGCTTCTTCTCCGTGGTCTGCGAGCAGCTCGACCAGCACGGCCTGAGCCGGCCACGGCCGGGCACCTGGCGGCGCGTGGTGATCGAGAAGCCGTTCGGGCACGACCTGGAGAGCGCGCGCGAGCTCAACTCGATCGTCGAGTCGGTGTTCCCGCCGGACTCGGTCTTCCGCATCGACCACTACCTCGGCAAGGAGACGGTCCAGAACCTGCTGGCGCTGCGCTTCGCCAACCAGATGTTCGAGCCCGTCTGGAACTCGCACTACGTCGACCACGTGCAGATCACCATGGCCGAGGACATCGGCATCGGTGGGCGCGCCGGCTACTACGACGGCATCGGGGCCGCTCGCGACGTCATCCAGAACCACCTGCTCCAGCTGCTCGCGCTCACCGCGATGGAGGAGCCGGTCTCCTTCCATGCCCAGGACCTGCGGGCCGAGAAGGAGAAGGTGCTCTCGGCGGTGCGGCTGCGGGACGACCTCTCGGCGTCCACGGCACGGGGGCAGTACTCCGCCGGCTGGCAGGGCAGCGAGCACGTCAAGGGCTACCTGCAGGAGGACGGGATCGCCGACGACTCCACGACGGAGACGTTCGCCGCCGTCGAGCTCGGCATCGACACCCGGCGCTGGGCCGGCGTGCCGTTCTACCTGCGCACCGGGAAGCGGCTCGGCAAGCGGGTCACCGAGATCGCCGTCGTGTTCAAGCGCGCCCCGCACCTGCCGTTCAGCGACACCGCCACCGAGGAGCTCGGGCAGAACGCCATCGTCATCCGGGTCCAGCCCGATGAGGGCGTCACGATGCGGTTCGGCTCCAAGGTCCCCGGCGCCGGGGCCATGGAGGTCCGCGACGTGACCATGGACTTCGGCTACGGCGCGTCGTTCACGGAGAGCAGCCCGGAGGCCTACGAGCGGCTGATCCTCGACATGCTGCTCGGCGACCCGCCCCTGTTCCCCCGGCACGAGGAGGTCGAGCTGTCCTGGAAGATCCTCGACCCGGTCGAGGAGTTCTGGGCCGGCCAGGGTCGCCCCGAGGCGTACTCCGCCGGCGGGTGGGGACCGGAGAGCGCCGACGAGATGATGCGTCGCGACGGGCGTGAGTGGAGGATGCCGTGATCGTCGACCTGCCGAGCACCAGCACGACCGCGGTCAGCAAACGGCTCGTCAAGCTGCGCAACGAGTCCGGCGTGATGACCCTCGGGCGGGTCCTGACCCTGCTCATCGTCTGCAACGACGCCAACGTCGACGAGGCGATCGAAGCGGCCAACAACGCCAGCCACCAGCACCCCTGCCGGATCGTGGTCCTCGTGCGGGCCAACCGCCGCGGCGCGAACCGGCTCGACGCGCAGATCCGGCTGGGCGGGGACGCCGGCGCCAGCGAGGTGGTGGTCATGCGGCTCTACGGTGAGCTCGCCGACCACGGCCAGCGGGTGGCCCTGCCGCTGCTGCTCGCCGATTCCCCCGTCGTCGCCTGGTGGCCGCAGGACACCCCCAAGGACGTGGCCGGCTCGCCCATCGGGCAGCTGGCCAACCGCCGGGTGACCGACGCCGCCGAGGCGAAGAACCCGCAGCGGGAGCTGCAGCGCCGCGCGCAGGCCTACTCCCCCGGCGACACCGACCTGGCCTGGACCCGCATCACCCTCTGGCGCGGCCTGCTCGCGGCGGCCCTCGACCAGGGTCCGTTCGAGCCGGTGCTCGAGGCCACCGTCGCGGGCGCCAGCGACTCGCCCAGCACGGACCTGCTCGCGGGGTGGCTCGCCGACACGCTCGGCTGCCCGGTGCGCCGCGCGAAGGGGCCCGCGGGCACCGGCATGACGAGCGTACGGCTGGAGCGCCGGAGCGGACCGGTCGACCTGGTCCGCCCCGACGGGCGGGTCGCCACCCTGGCCCAGCCGGGCCAGCCGGTGCGTCGGATCAGCCTCGCCCGCCGCACCACCGCGCAATGCCTGGCCGACGAGCTGCGGCGACTGGACCCGGACGAGATCTATGCCGAGTCGCTGGTCCGCGGGATGGAGGCCGTCCGCGCCCGTCGCGCCGTGCCGCTGGACAGGGCCATCGCCGAGGGCGAGGCTCCCTCCCTGGACGAGGCCCGTGACGAGGCCGTGGAGGTCGCCCAACGAGCTCGTTCGCTGTCCAGCGAGAAGATGGTCCAGGACGCGCCGGACACGGCGCACGACAGCGGCACCGTGCACACGGCCGCGAGCCGCAAGCTGGCCGCCAAGTCCGACGACCGGGCCGACAGCGGCTCGACGACCAGCCACGAGGAGAGCACGAAGGAGTGAGCGTCATGGGCCGCGCCCCCGGCGTCGTCGTGCACGCCGACAAGCAGGAGCTGGCCGCCGCCGTCGCGGACCGGCTGGTCACGGCCGTCGTGGAGGCCCAGTCCTCGCGGGGCGTGGCCGACGTCGTCCTGACGGGCGGGTCGATGGGCTCGGCCGTCCTGTCCGCCCTCGGTGACTCCCCCGGCCGGGACGCGATCGACTGGAGCGCGCTGCGCCTCTGGTGGGGCGACGAGCGCTACCTGCCCGCCGGCGACCCGGAGCGCAACGAGACCCAGGCGCGCGAGGCGCTGCTGGACCGGCTCGAGCTGCCGGTCGCGAACGTGCACCCGGTGCCCGCTGCCGACTCCGGGACCGCCTCCGCCGAGGAGGCCGCCGACCGGTATGCCGAGCAGCTCACCGCCGCTGCCGAGCCGGGCGAGTCGGTCCCCCGCTTCGACGTCGTGCTCCTCGGGGTGGGCCCGGACGCGCACGTCGCCTCGCTGTTCCCCGGCCACCCGGCGCTGTACGAGCGGGACCGGACGACGGTTGCCGTGCACGGCTCCCCCAAGCCCCCGCCGACACGGGTGTCGCTGACCTTCCCCGCGCTGTGCAGCGGCCGGGACGTGTGGTTCACGGTGTCCGGCCCGGACAAGGCCGACGCGGTCGGGCTGGCCCTGTCGGGCGCGGGTGAGATGCAGGCGCCGGCCGCCGGCGTGCACGGCACCCGCTCCACCGTGTGGCTCCTGGACCGGGCCGCCGCCGAGCACGTGCCGCCCGAGCTGGTCCGGATCGCCAGTCCCTGAGGGGCGATCGGCGATGCCCTACCTGCTGTCGAGTCGCTTCGTTCCGTGCTCAGGGTCGCCACCGGCACGGGTGGACGTGAGCCGTTCGAGCGCAGCCAAGAGCTCCAGCACCCCGCTGAACGGGAGGCGGACCTGATCACTCACGCGGGTGAGTGACCCGTGGTATCGCTCGCCCTCGCGGGAGACCTGCATGTCCAGATGCACGATGGTGTCCCCATGCCCGAAGTCCGCCGGACCCGCCGGTTGTCGAGATCTCGGTTCGCTTCTCCACCAGCGTCCCTCGCGTCCGGTGCGAATGTCACTAGGGAGAATGCCTAGTGCGGGGTGGGATCCCCCGCCTCTCCACGGACTTCCGGTGTCGGTCTCGCGGCCGGTGACCGGTGGACAGCACTGTCCGGAGCTGCCGACGGGAGGTGATGCCGAGTTTGCGGAAGATGTTGCCGAGGTGGTACTCGACCCCCTTGGTGCTGAGGTACAGCTGTGCGGCGACCTCCCGGTTGGTCGCGCCGCCGGCGACCAACCGGGCGACCACGCGCTCACGCGGGGTCAGCGCCTCCAGCGTGGTCCGCGGGCCTGCTCCCGTCGGCGCTCCGCAGGCATCCAGCGCCGCCTCGCACGCCTCTCGGAAGCCCCTCGCGCCGAGGCCGAGCAGTACCTCGTGGGCCCATCGCAGCGGTCCGACCGCGTCATCGGCATGCCCAGAGGCCAGCAGGAAGCGCCCGTAGTCCAGCGCCAGGACCGCGCCGCCGAACGTGGCCGGGCGATCGGCCAGGGCCGCCGTCGCGTCCACGAAGGCGGCCCTGGCTGCGTCGTGCTCGCCGAGCCCGTGCAGCGCCAGGGCACGCAGCCTGGTCCGGTCCGCCTCGTCGGTGCCACCCCAGGGGCCCGTGGGCAACTGCTCGACCAACGCCAGCGCCTCCCCCGATCGACCCTCGCCGATGCATGCTTCGGCCATGCGGCACCGCCACAGCGCCAGGTTGGGGTGGTCGCGCGAGTGATCGGGCAGCTCCTGCAACGCGTCGATGACTCCGGGCCAGTCCCCCACCCCCCAGGAGCGGTGCGCCTCGGCCAGCGAGGCATACGCCCGCCCCTCCGCGACCGGGCTGCTGGCCGCCGCGCGGCGTGCCGCGTCGGACTGGCCGCGGGCGTCCTCGGCTTGGCCACGGGCGGCGTACAGGTGGGCGGCGACCGCGTGCGTGTGCGGCGTCACCCACCCGTGGTCGAGGTCCGCGCCCAGGGACAGGGCGAGCTCGATGTGAGTGGCCGCCGAGTCCCACGAGCCGATGCGGAACTCGGCCTCGGCCAGGCCCGCATAGACCCGTCCGATGTCACTGACGGGTGCCCCCGACCGCACCCAGCGGTCAACCGCCCGCAGGTCGGTCACGGCCGACCGGACATCGCCGGCCCACGTGCGAATCACGCCGCGGACCGACAGCAGCTCGGCCTCGGAGGCCTCTGGCTTGTCGTGCCCGGGGTCGAGGCCACCGAGCTCGGCGACCGCCTCGTCGAAACGGCCGGCCCTGGCGCAGCCCCACGCCAGGGCCTGCACGGCCAGGCCGTCGATCATCGACCCCGGCGCGGCTGCCCCGCGGGCGCGTGTCGCCCACAAGGTGGCGGACTCGTGGTCACCGAGGATCACGCGCAGGTAGGCCAGCGCCGCCGCGGCACGTGCATAGAGATCGGGGTCGCCGACCGGCGAGACGGACTCGGCCACCTCCTGGATCGCCGCGACCGCTTCGTCCAGGCGGCCGCGCGGGGTGTCCAACAGCGCCGTGATGTAACGCTGATGCCTGCTCGTCGGGCGCTCCGCAACCTGAACGGCATAGCTCGTCGCCGTGGCAACACGTCCCGCACGCAGCCACAGCTCCACGGCGTGGTACAGGCACCTGTCGGCACCTGTCGGGTCGGGCTCGACGCGGGAGGCAAGCTCGTAGTAGTCGGCGGCACCGGCGAGCGCACCGTCCGCCTGCTCGTTGTCCGCGGCCCGGACCAGGCGGGCCGCCAGCTCCGCGTCTGTGCCCGCAGTCGCGGCCACTCGATGGCGGAAGGAAGACGGCTCGCCGACCGCGTCCGCCGCTGCCCGGTGCAACGCACGGCGCCGTAAGGGCGACAGGTCGTCGTAGACGGCGGCCCGGACGAGCGGATGGACGAAGTCGACCAGCCATCCTCCTTGGCCACCGGTCACGAGCAACCCCGCCGCCTCCGCCTCGTCCAGCGCCGCAACGGGGTCCCGCAGCGCGGCGGTGTCGGCGAGTGTCCGGAGCGGCGACCGCCGTCCGAGCACGGCCGCAGCAGCCACCAGCCCCTGCGCGGCCCTCGTCAGCCGCGCAACGCGCGCCAGCACGGTTGCGGCATAGGAGTGCGGTGCGGGCAACGACGTGCCGAGATCGTTGAGCACGTCGGCACCCAGCTCATCCAGCAGCGCCGAGACGTACAGCGGGTTGCCAGCCGTGTGCGCGCGCAACCGCTCCCCGGCCGCATCCGCCAGCGGGCTGCCCGACAGCTCGGCCAACGCACCGACGTCACGACCACTCAGACCTCCCAGCCGCACGCGTCGGACCTTGTCGCGATCGGCAAGCAACCGCGCCCAGCCAGCACCGAGTCGACCAAGGGTGGCGGGGCGGGCCACGACCACGACCAGCAGCGCCTCGCGCCGCAGACGACGCAGGACGAACAACAACACGTGCGCCGAAGCCGAGTCCACCAGGTCCAGGTCGTCGACCACCACGACCACCGGCCCGCGTCGCTCCAGCAGGCCGATCCCGGACAGCAGGTCCGCACCCACCACGAGGCTGTCGACGCCCGCCCGCACCGTGCGAGGGCCTCGTGACCGGACCGGCATGCCTGCGCGCAGTTGCTCGACGACGCCGAACTCCAACGCCAGCTCCGCCTCGTCCCCACTGGCCCACAGCACGGCGGCAGCCCCCACGTCGCGGATGAAGCGCCGCACCAGTGCGGTCTTGCCGACCCCTGCCTCCCCGTCGACCCAGACCAAGCGCGGCTCGCCGCGGCGAGCGGCCGCGAACTCGTCCTGCAACGCCATCAGTTCGTCGGAACGACCCACGAACAGGCCGCGCGCCGTTGTCGGCATCCAGACCTCCCGGTCCGTGACCGCGACGAGCCTACAGTGCGACCGGCTCGCTCGGAGCCGATTCGGGAAACACCCGGCACGGCGGACCGTGGCCCGCCTGCTTGCCCCCGGCACGTTCTCTCGCGACCCCCGGTCGCTAGGGAAATACCCCAGCGTTGCCCCGGCGAGTCCCTAGGGTTTGCCACACATCGTCACCGGCAGCCCCGCGCCACGCGGATGCCGTGCCATGCTCCTGATCGCTGCATCCGGGCGACGCCACGAGGACCTGAGCTGCGGGTGGGAGGTGGCGGATGTCGATCCTTCTCTACCGGCTGGGGCACGTCATCGGTCGGCGGCCCGGTCTCGTGGTGGCGGTGTGGCTGCTGCTCCTGGTCGCGCTGGTCGGTGGCGCAGGCACCGTGGGAGACCGGTACGACGACTCGTTCACCATCCCCGGGACCGACTCCCAGCAAGGCCAGGACCTGCTCGCACAACGGTTCGGCCAGACCGGGGCGAACGGTCAGATCCTGTTCAGCGCCACGCAGGGCAAGATCACCTCCACCGCGAACGCATCCGAGGTCGGCACGCTGGTCAAGACGGTGAATGCCGTGCCCGGGGTGACGATCAGCAACCCGCTGACGGCGGCCCAGCCGATGGTGAACAAGGGGTCGACGGCCGCCCTGGCGCAGGTCAGCTTCTCGGCGGCGGTGCCCTCGGAGCACACGCTGGCGGCGGTGCAGAGGGCAGCGACGCCACCTGCCTCCTCGCACGTGGCGACCTCAGTGGGCGGCGACGCCTACAAGACCACCTCGGACCCGAGCAAGGTTCCCGAGCTGCTGGGCCTGTTCGTGTCCTTCCTCATCCTGGCCCTCACCTTCGGCTCGCTCGTTGCCGCCGGGATGCCGATCCTGACCTCACTGGTCGGCGTCGGGGTGACCCTGACGTCCGTCGTCCTGCTCTCCCACGCGGTGACCGTCTCCAGCACGGCGCCGACGCTGGCCGAGATGCTCGGCCTGGCCGTGGGCATCGACTACGCGTTGTTCATCCTCTCGCGTCACCGATCGCAGCTCGCCGAGGCCGTCGAACCGGTCGAGTCGATGGCGCGGGCGCTGGCCACGGCCGGCAGCGCAGTGGTCTTCGCTGGGGCAACGGTCATCATCGCGCTGGCCGGCCTGTCGGTGGCCGGGATACCAGTCCTGACCGTGATGGGCCTCGGTGCGGCGGCAGCCGTCACCGTGGCCGTGTGCGTCGCCCTGACACTGGTCCCCGCCATCGCGTTGCTGCTCGGCGCACGGTTGCGGCCGCGCGTGCGACGGCAGGGGCGGCTGAGGTGGGCCAGGACGCGACGAGAGCGACCGCGCCGGCGCGTCGCCGACATCTGGGTCCTGACGGTCACGCGGTGGCCCGCCCTCACCGTGCTTCTCGTGGTGGCCGTGCTCGGGTCCGCCGCGCTGCCGGCGCGCCACCTGGAACTGGCCCTGCCGGACAACAGCACCGCGCCGGCGTCGACGCCCCAGCGGCAGACCTACGACAAGATCACCGCGGCATTCGGGGAGGGGTACAACGCGCCCCTCGCGGTGACTGCCGACGTGATCACCAGCTCCGACCCGAAGGGGACGGTCAGCAAGCTGGCGGATGCGATCAAGGCGATCCCCGGCGTCGTCGCCGTCCCACAGGAGACTCCCGACAAGGGGGGCGACACCGGTCTGGTCCAGGTGATCCCGAAAGCGGGCCAGACGGCGCCGTCGACCGCGGCGCTGGTGCACGAGCTTCGCGTTCGAGCACCAGCTCTGGAGAAGAAGTACCACGTCAGCAACATGCTGGTGACCGGGTCCACCGCGGTCAACATCGACGCCTCCGACCGGCTCGGCGCCGCCCTGCTGCCCTTCGGCTGCATCGTGATCGGGCTCTCCCTGATCCTGCTCATGATCGTCTTCCGGTCCATCGCGGTCCCGATCAAGGCGACGTTGGGATACCTGCTGTCGGTGGGAACGGCACTCGGGGCCGCCGTTGCGGTGTTCCAGCTCGGGTGGCTCGACAGGTTCGTGCCGGGGTTGTCCGAGGGCCCGGTCGTGAGCTTCCTGCCGATCTTCGTGATGGGCGTCCTGTTCGGGCTGGCCATGGACTACGAGATGTTCCTGGTCTCGGCCATGCGCGAGCACTATGTCCACTCCGGTGACGCGCAGGAGGCCGTCCGGGGCGGATTCAGGGCGTCTTCGCGCGTGGTCACGGCCGCCGCACTGATCATGACCACGGTCTTCATCGCCTTCATCCCGGCCGGCACCACCACGGTCAAGCAGATCGCCTTCGGGCTCGCGGTCGGGGTGCTCGTCGACGCGTTCATCGTCCGGATGACGCTGGTCCCCGCTGTCCTGAGGCTGCTCGGTGAACGGGCCTGGTGGCTGCCCGCGCCACTGGCGGCGCGTCTGCCGGTCGTGGACGTCGAGGGCGCCGCGCTGCACCGCAAGATCGCCTTCACCGACTGGGAGGCGGTCAACGGCACGGCCGCGGTGCTGGCCCGGGACCTGCTCGTCCACGACGGGACGGCACCAGTCGAGCTGGTCGCCCGCCCCGGGCAGGTCACCCGGGTCGCCGCCGCGCCGGGCGCGAGTCCGCTCGAGCTGGCTCGGGTACTGGCCGGACGTGGACGCGCGTGTACGGGCGAGGTCGTGGTCAACGGTCTCCTGCTGCCCGAGCAGCGCGAGGTGGTGGTCACTCGTGCCGCACTGCTCGAGATCGAACCCTTCGAGACGGCCGCGGGGTCCCCCGTGAGCCGGCTGCGGGAGCGGGCCCGTCTGGTGAGCTCGTCCCCCTCGCAGCGCCGCGCGTTCATGCACACCGCGTCCCGGCTGGCCGGCGAGCTGACCACGTTGGTGGACACCCGGGACTCGCGCGTCGCTGCCGCAGTCATGGAGACCGCGATGGCGCTCTCGTGCGGCGCGAGCGTCTTCGTGCTCACCGGCCTGGAGCACCTGGCGGGCGACGCCCGGCTCGGCTGCGAGTTGCTCGCGCAGCAGCTGGCGCACCGTGGCGAGACGGTGATCGTCGTCGTCGGCGACGGGGTACCGCAGGCGCTGACGCGCGCGGTCGGCGCCCCGCGCGTCCTGGACGCATCGACGAGGAGCAGCCATGAGCCAGCATGACGGGGCCGAGCACCGGATGCGCTGGAGCCGAGGGAGGAGGCTCGTGGCACTCGGCCTGCTGCTGCCGCTCCTGGCCACGTCGGTGCTGGTCTGGTCGGTCAGTGGGCGTCAGGACGAGATCGACAAGGTACCCGTGGCGATCGTGAACAACGACACCATCATCACCGGCTCCCAGCCGATGGCGGCCGGACGGTCGCTCACGGCGGCACTGACCCACCCGAGCACACCGCAGAAGAACCTGGACTGGACGCTGTCCGACAGCGACGACGCCTCGGCGGGGCTTCGGGACGGCTCGTTCTACGCCGTCCTCACCATCCCCTCCGACTTCTCCAAGGCGATCCTCTCCTCCGGCACGGACAAGCCGCAGCAGGGCAAGCTCAAGCTGGTGAGCAACGGGGCGGCCAGCACCACCATCCCCTACATCAGCCAACAGATCGCCTCCGCGGCGGCCACGGCACTGGGCGACCAGACGACCCAGGGCTACCTCAAGAACGTCTACGGCGGCTTCAACACACTCGCGAGCAACAACTCCAAGGCCGCCTCGAACGCCTCCCAGCTGGCGGAGGGCACCAAGCAACTCTCGTCCGGCGCCACGCAGCTCGACCAGGGTGCCGGCGAGCTGTCCACCAACCTGGACCAGCTCAGCTCGGGGGCCTCGCAGGTCGCGACCAGCTCCTCGTCGCTCAGCAGCGGCGCCCACAGCGTGGACACCGGCGCCGCCGGACTGGCCCAGGGCACGGACGAGCTGCACACGGGAGCCACGACACTGGCCGGAGCCACCCGCGAGCTGGCCGGCAAGAGCAACGACCTGGCCGGAGCCACCCGCGAGCTGGCCGGCAAGAGCAACGACCTGGCCCGAGCCGCTGGCGGGGTGGCCCACGGAACGAGCGCGGTCGCACTCGGTGTGCGTGGCCTGTCGGCGGCCGACCAGGCGCTGGCGAATGAGCTCACTTCCCTGAGCGGACGGTGTCGTGCCAGCGGCGGCTCGGTGCTCTTCTGCGCTCGGCTCGCCCGCAGCAGTGCCCGTGCCCTGCGCCTCGTGACGGTCTCGGAGCGCGTCCGGACAGGCGCCGACACCGTGGCGGGCGCCGCGGGTGGCGTCGCCACCGGAGCCGGGGAGCTGTCCCGGGGTGCCGCGTCCGTGGCCGCGGGAGCCGGCGGGCTGTCCCGGGGTGCCGCGTCCGTGGCCGCGGGAGCCGGCGGGCTGTCCCAAGGTGCCGCGTCAGTGGCCGCGGGAGCCAGCGGGCTCAGTGGCGCGAGTGGACAGCTGAGCAGCAGCGCCAAGCAGCTCCAGTCCGGTGCCAGCTCGGTGGCCCAAGGAGCGGACTCGCTCGTGACGGGCGCCGATCAGCTGGCCGGTGGGTCCCAGTCGGCCGCATCGGCCGGCCGCTCGGTCGCGTCGGGAAGCCAGTCGCTCGCCTCGAGCGCGAAGCAGACCGACAGCGGCGCCCAGTCCCTCAGCAGTGGCCTGGGCAAGTCCGCCAAGGACAGTCCCACCTATTCCTCCAGCCAGCAGAAGGCCCTGGCCCCGGTGGTCAGCGAGCCGGTGCAGCTGACCAGCCATGTCCAGCACACCGCGCACGGCAACGGCTGGCTGATCGCCGTCATCCTGGCCGTCATCCTGTGGCTGGCCGTCCTCGTGACCGCGTTGAGCATGAACGTGGCCGACATCCGCAGCCGCACGCTCGCGCCGGTGTCGTCACGCCGCATCGCCGTCGCCGAGGCACTGCCGATCGCGGGGTTCGCGGCGCTGCAAGCCGTCGGCATGATCGTCGTGCTGTTGCTGCTGCACACCCAGATCGCGATGCTCGGGCTGTTGCTGCCGCTCTCCGTCCTGGCGGCACTGACGTTCTCGCTGGTCGCCGAGGCCCTCCGTGCCGCCCTGGGCCGCACCGGCGTCCTGCTCTTCGTCCTGTTGCTGCTGCTGCAGCTCGCCGCTTCGGGAAATGTCCTGCCACTGGAGACGGCTCCCGCAGTACTACGAACCCTCAACGGGGTCCTGCCGCTCACCGCCTTCGTCAACGGCGCCAGTCAGCTGGTGTCCGGTGGGCACGCGGGGTCGGTGGTACAGGCGGCCGTCGTGCTGTTCCTCTGGACGGTCGGGTCGGCACTCGCCCTGCTGGCCGCCGTCAAGCGCCAACGGTTCAAGGTCGCCGCTCCACCGGGACGAGCCCCCGCCCTCGCCTGACCCGGGAGTTCAGCGGCCAGCCGGCGGCGTCAGCGGATCAGCTTGCGGTCGCGCAGTTTCTGCAGCGCCTCGTCCAGGATGGCTTGGCCGTCGGCCTCGTTGCGGCGTTCCTTCACGTAGGCCAGGTGGGTCTTGTAGGGCTCGACTCGCGGCGGTGCGGGCGGGTTGGCCTCGTCCTGCCCCGCTGGGAACCCGCAGCGGGGGCAGTCCCACAGGTCGGGGACCTCCAGGCCGGTCTCCTCGGCGAAGCTCGGCCGGGTCTCGTGGCCGTTGGAGCACCAGTACGACACCACCACGCGGGGAGCCGCCTCACCACGCTCGGCCTCGCCCATGGGGCCTGCCCCGACCCGGCTGCCCCGGATCGCGTTGCCACCTGCCATGCGTGCTCTCCTCGTCTGTGCTGGTCGACTGGCCGCTGTCCCCGCCCCGCGGTGCGGGAGGGTCAGCTCGAGAACCGCAACAACAGCCCCAACCCGACGACGGCCGCCAGCCACACCAGGCCCACGGCGACGGTGAACCGGTCGAGGTTCTTCTCCGCCATCGAGGAGCCGCCGAGGCTGCTGGACATGCCACCGCCGAACATGTCGGACAGGCCGCCGCCCTTGCCCTTGTGCATGAGGATCAGCAGGGTGAGGATCAGCCCTCCGAGCACGAGGATGACCTCGAGCGCAATCTTCACCACGGTCACTGCGTCACCATCACCTGTCGTCGTCGACTGTCATTGCCGGCAGGTCCGGCCGGTGCGGCCAAACCCTCCTCAGCCTACCTGTCGTCAGGCGGTCGCCCCAAGATGGTCGCGATACCGGCAGATCGAGGCGAACTCGTCGGCCTGGAGCGAGGCGCCACCGACCAGGGCGCCGTCCACGTCCTCCTGGGCCATGATCGCGGCCACGTTGGCCGCCTTGACCGAGCCGCCGTAGAGGACGCGGATGGCGTCCGCCGTGTCCCCGGAGAACCGCTCGGCGAGCCGGGTCCGGATCGCGCCGCAGACCTCCTGCGCGTCCTCGGGCGTGGCCACCTCGCCGGTGCCGATGGCCCAGACCGGCTCGTAGGCGACGACAAGGCTGCGGGCCTGCTCCGCCGTCACCTCGCCCAGCGCGCCGTCCAGCTGGCCGAGGACGTGCTCGTGGTGCCGCCCGTCGTCGCGCACGTGCTTGTCCTCACCGACGCACAGGATCGGGGTGAGCCCGTGCCGGTGGGCGGCCGCCACCTTCGCAGCCACGACCTCGTCGGTCTCGTGGTGGTGCTGGCGGCGCTCGCTGTGGCCCACGACCACGTAGGTGCAGCCGAGCCTGGCGAGGAAGGCACCGGAGATGTCGCCGGTCCACGCACCGGAGTCGTGCGGCGACAGGTCCTGGGCCCCGAGGGTGAGCTCCAGCTTGTCGCCGTCGATGAGGGTCTGCACGCTACGCAGGTCGGTGAACGGCGGCAGGACCGCCACCTCCACGGCGCCGAAGTCGTGCCGGCCGTCCCGCAGGGTCCAGTCGAGCTTCTGGACCAGGTGGGTCGCCTGCAGGTGGTCCAGGTTCATCTTCCAGTTGCCCGCCATGAGCGGTGTGCGGCCGACCGGGTTCGCACCGGTCCGGGAGGACGCGCCAGTGGTCGCCACCCTCACTCCTTGTCGTCGGTCTCGTCCGGGGACGGCTGCTCGAGCACGGTGAGGCCCGGCAGCTGCGCGCCCTCGAGGTACTCCAGGCTCGCCCCTCCGCCGGTGGAGATGTGGCTGAACCGGTCGTCGGCGAAGCCGAGCTGCCGGACGGCGGCCGCGGAGTCCCCGCCGCCGACGACGGTGAACGCGCCGTCGTCGGTCGCCTCCGCGACCGCCCCGGCGACGGCCTTCGTCCCGGCGGCGTAGGGCGCCATCTCGAAGGCACCCATCGGCCCGTTCCAGAAGACGGTCCGGGCACCACGGACGACGTCGGCGAACTCCCGCGCCGACTGCGGGCCGATGTCGAGCCCGAGCCGGTCCGCCGGGATCGCGTCGGCGGCGACCACCTCGTGGTCGGCGTCCGCGGAGAACTCCGTCGCGGCCACGACGTCGCGCGGCAGGATCAGGTCGACGCCGCGCTCGCGGGCCTGCTCGAGGTAGCCGCGCACCGTGTCGAGCTGGCCCTCCTCGAGCAGGCTGCGCCCGACCTCGTAGCCCTGCGCCCTGAGGAAGGTGAACGCCATGCCACCGCCGATGAGCAGCGTGTCCGCCGTCGTGAGCAGGCTGTCGATGACCCCGAGCTTGTCGCTGACCTTGGCCCCGCCGAGGACGACCACGTAGGGGCCGGCGGGGTCCTCGGTGAGCCGGCGGAGGACGTCCACCTCGGTCGCCACGAGGCCGCCGGAGACGTGCGGGAGCCGCTGTGCGACGTCATACACGCTCGCCTGCTTGCGGTGCACGACCCCGAACCCGTCGCTCACGTAGAGGTCGGCGAGGGCCGCGAGCTGGTCGGCGAAGTCACCGCGCTCCGCGTCGTCCTTGGCCGTCTCTCCCGGGTTGAACCGGAGGTTCTCCAGGAGCGCGACCTGGCCGTCCTGCAGGCCATCCACGACGGACCGGGCGGACGCGCCGACGGTGTCCTCCGCCAGGGTCACCGGCCGGCCGAGCAGCTCGCCGAGCCGCTCGGCCACCGGAGCGAGGGAGTACGTCGGGTCCGGCGCACCCTTCGGGCGCCCGAGGTGGGCGCACACGACGACCCGGGCGCCCGCCTGCACCAGCGCCCGGATGGTGGGCACCGAGGCACGCACCCGGCCGTCGTCGGTGATCCGCGTCCCGTCCAGCGGCACGTTGAGGTCGCTGCGCACGAGCACCCGGCGGCCGTGCAGGTCCTGCTCCGCGAGCAGGTCGTCGATCGTCCGCATCGGGCGGGTCAGAGGCTCTCGCCGACGTAGCTGACGAGGTCGCGCAGGCGGCAGGAGTAGCCCCACTCGTTGTCGTACCAGCCGACGATCTTCACCTGGTTGCCGATGACCTTGGTCAGGCCCGAGTCGAGGATGCACGAGTGCGGGTCGGTCACGATGTCCGAGGACACGATCGGGTCGTCGGTGTAGCGCAGGATGCCCTTGAGCGGGCCGTCCGCGGCCGCCCGGAAGGCGTTGTTGACCTCCTCAACGCTCGTCTCGCGGGAGGCCTCGAAGGTGAGGTCGGTCGCCGACCCGGTCGGGACGGGCACCCGCAGGGCGTAGCCGTCGAGCTTGCCCTTGAGGTCCGGGAGGACGAGGCCGATGGCCTTCGCGGCACCGGTGGAGGTCGGCACGATGTTGATCGCCGCCGCCCGGGCCCGGCGCAGGTCCTTGTGCGGGCCGTCCTGCAGGTTCTGGTCCTGGGTGTAGGCGTGGATGGTCGTCATCAGCCCCTGGACGATGCCGAGCTCGTCGTTCATCACCTTGGCCATCGGGCCCAGGCAGTTCGTCGTGCAGGACGCGTTGCTGATGATGTGGTGGTTCGCCGGGTCGTAGTCGGTGTGGTTGACCCCCATCACGACCGTGACGTCCTCGTTCTTGCCCGGCGCGGAGATGATCACCTTCTGCGCGCCGGCGTCGAGGTGGGCCTTCGCCTTGGTGGCGTCGGTGAAGAATCCGGTCGACTCGATGACGACGTCGACGCCGAGGTCCTTCCAGGGCAGCTGTGCCGGGTCCTTCTCAGCGAGGCTGGTGATCGTCTGGTCCCCCACCCGGATGCCGCCCTCGGTCACGGCGACCTCGCGGCCGAGCGGTCCGAGGACCGAGTCGTACTTCAGCAGGTGGGCCTGGGTGTCGTCGTCACCGAGGTCGTTGAAGGCGACCACCTCGATGTCGGCGTCCGAGGCCAGCACGGCCCGGTAGAAGTTGCGTCCGATCCGGCCGAAGCCGTTGATGCCCACGCGTACGGTCACGGTGACCCGCCTCCTTAAGGCAGCAGTTTGTCCTGACGCGGTCGTCGACCCGAGCCTATGGGATCGCCGTCGCGGGGACGCACCGGGCGCCGCCGGCGGGGGTTCGGCCTCGGGCCCGGCCGGGCCCGGCCGGTGACGGCCTGCTCAGGAGTCGAGCATGTCCGGCGTGAGGTTGGCGTCGGTGCCCGGGACGCCGAGTTCCCCGGCCCGCTTGTCCGCCATCGCCAGCAGCCGCCGGATCCGGCCCGCAACGGCGTCCTTGGTCATCGGCGGGTCTGCAAGCTGGCCCAGCTCCTCCAGGCTCGCCTGCTTGTGCTGCAGGCGCAGGTTGCCGGCCTCGCGCAGGTGGTCCGGGACCTCGTCGCCGAGGATCTCCAGCGCCCGGTCCACCCGGGAGCCCGCCGCGACCGCTGCCCGTGCCGACCGGCGCAGGTTGGCGTCGTCGAAGTTGGCGAGTCGGTTCGCGGTCGCCCGCACCTCCCGCCGCATCCGGCGCTCCTCCCAGGCGAGGACCGCGTCGTGGGCGCCCAACCGGGTGAGCATCGCGCCGATCGCGTCCCCGTCACGGATCACCACGCGGTCGACGCCGCGCACCTCGCGGGCCTTCGCCGGGATCTCGAGACGCCGGGCGGCACCCACGAGCGCGAGGGCGGCCTCGGGCCCGGGGCAGGTGACCTCCAGGGCGGAGGACCGCCCGGGCTCGGTCAGGGAGCCGTGGGCGAGGAACGCCCCGCGCCACGCGGCCTCCGCGTCGCACACCGAGGCACTGACGACCTTCGGGGGCAGCCCGCGCACCGGCCGACCCCGGGTGTCGATGAGACCGGTCTGGCGGGCGAGCGCCTCGCCGTCCTGGACCACGCGGACCACGTAGCGGCTGCCCTTGCGCAGTCCGCCGGCGGCGAGCACGAGGACGTCGCTGTGGTGGCCGTAGACATCGGAGATGTCCTTGCGCAGCCGCCGGGCCGCGGCTGCGGTGTCGAGCTCCGCCTCGACGACGATGCGCCCCCCGACGATGTGCAGGCCGCCGGCGAAGCGCAGCATCGCCGAGACCTCGGACTTGCGGCAGCAGGTCCGCGTCACCGGGAACCGGCTCAGCTCGTCCTTGACCTTCGCCGTCATCGCCATGCGGGACATCCTGCCACCTCGTTCAACCCCGCAGCCGCGTCGCGCACGTCGTCGATGCTGCTCACGACCGGTCCATGATGTCCCGGTATGCGGCCGCGAGCCGCAGCGTGTCGTGGCGCCCTGCCTGCTCCTGGTCGGCGATGTGCGCGATGACCACCTCGGCGCCCATGCCCTTCGCCACGCTGCGCAGCGCCTCGCCCCCGTCCTCGAGCTCCGCCGGGTCGGCCAGGACGACGTCCAGGCGCAGGTCCGGCGCGTGGGCCTCGAGCACCTCGAGGTGGTCGGCTGCCGAGAAGCCTTCGGTCTCACCGGTGTTCAGCAACAGGTTCATCGTGAGCAGCCGCTGCGCCTTCGTCGAGATCAGGGCCTCGCGCAGCTCGGGGACCAGCAGGTGCGGCATGACCGAGGTGAACCAGGAGCCCGGGCCGAGCACCACCCAGTCCGCCTCGTGCACCGCCTCCACGGCCTCCCGCCGGGCCGGAGGGTCCTCCGGCAGGAGCCGCAGGTTGAGCACCCGCCCCACGGTGGTGGCGACCTCGACCTGGCCCCGCACCTCGCTCACCTCGTCGGGGTCGTCCGGGTCGGCGCCCAGGACCGTGGCGGTGATGTCCAGCGGCACCGACGCCATCGGCAGCACCCGACCACGGGAGCCGAGCAGCCGGCCCACCATGTCGAGACCCTCGACCGGGTCGCCCAGCAGGTCCCACAGGGAGGTGATGAGCAGGTTCCCGAGGGCGTGGCCCCCGACCTCGCCGTCCCCGGCGAACCGGTGCTGCAGCACGTCCCGCCAGAGGTGGCCCCACTCGCTGTCGTCGCACAGCGCGGCGAGCGCCATCCGCAGGTCGCCGGGTGGCAGCACGCCGAGCTCCCGGCGCAGGCGGCCGCTGGAGCCGCCGTCGTCGGCGACGGTCACCACGGCCGTGACCCGCTCGGTGATCAGCCGCAGCGCCTCGAGGGACGCGGCGAGCCCGTGCCCGCCGCCGAGCGCGGTGACCGCCGGCCTGGTCACTCGTGCCCCAGGTCGCGGTGCACGACGGTGGTGACCACGTCGCCGGTCCCGAGCCGCTCGGCGAGCGCCTCGGCCATGACCACCGACCGGTGCTTGCCGCCGGTGCAGCCCACGGCGAGGGTCACGTAGCGTCGGCCCTCGCGCCGGTAGCCGGCCACCACCGGCTCCATCAGGTCCACGACCCGGTCGAGGAAGTCCTCCGCGCCCTCCTGCTTGCGGACGAACTCGGCGACCCGTTCGTCCAGGCCGCTGAACGGGCGCAGCTCGGGGATCCAGAACGGGTTGGGCAGGAAGCGCATGTCGAAGACGAAGTCCGCGTCGAGCGGCAGGCCGTACTTGAAGCCGAACGACATCACCGCGATCCGCACCCGCGGCCCGGACCCCTCGCCGAGGAGCTCGTCGATCTTGGCGGTGAGCTGGTGGACGTTGAGCCCGGAGGTGTCGACGAGGATGTCCGCGTCCGAGCGCAGGTCACCCAGCAGGTCGCGCTCCCGCTGTATGCCGTCCAGCAGCCGCCCCTGGCCCTGCAGCGGGTGCGGCCGGCGCACCGACTCGAACCGGCGCACCAGCGCCTCGTCGGTGGCCTCCATGAACACGATGGTCGGGTGCCAGCCCTTGTCCCGCAGCGCGGACAGCGCGTCCCGGAAGGCGGCGAAGAAGGTGCGGCTGCGCACGTCGACGACCGCCGCGAGCCGGTTCACCCCGCCGCGGCTGCGGTCGGCGAGCTCGGCCATCGGCAGCATCATCTGCGGTGGCAGGTTGTCCACGACGTACCAGCCGTGGTCCTCCAGCACGTTGGCGGTCGTGGTCCGCCCGGCACCGCTCATGCCGGTGACGATGAGCAGCTGCATCGGGTCGGAGCCCGGTGGGCTGCTGTCCCCCGGTGGCGCACCGACCGATCCCTCCGCACTGCTCATGGGAGCACCTCCCCCGTGGTCACGTTGACTGCCGGCTCGGCGGCGTCCTGGCCGTCCCGGCCCAGCGTCCGTTGCACCGTCTCGGCGAGCGATGGGCCGATGCCCGGGACCTGCTGGATCTCGGCGGCCTCGGCCGCCCGGATCCTCTTCACCGAGCCGAAGTGCTTGAGCAGGGCCTTGCGCCGGGCCACGCCCAGCCCGGGGATGTCGTCCAGGGCGCTGTGGGTCATGGCCTTGGACCTGCGGTTGCGGTGGAACGTGATCGCGAACCGATGCGCCTCGTCGCGCACCCGCTGCAGGAGGTACAGCCCCTCGCTGGTGCGCGGCAGGATGACGGGGAACTCCGTTCCCGGCACCCACACCTCCTCCAGCCGCTTGGCCAGCCCCACCACGGCGACGTCGTCGATGCCCAGCTCCTCCAGGACGACCTTGGCGGCGTTGACCTGGGGCAGCCCGCCGTCCACGACGACGAGGTTCGGCGGGTAGGCGAACCGCTTCGGCTGGCCGGTCTCCGGGTCACGCGCCTCGCCGACATCCGGTGAGCCCTGCGCGCAGCCCTCCTGGAGGTAGCGCCGGAACCGCCGGGAGAGGACCTCGTGCATCGCGGCGGTGTCGTCGGTGCGGACGGTGCCGTCCTCGCGGGTGAGGTCGGGTGTGCCGCGGACGATGAAGCGGCGGTACTCCCCCTTGCGGGCCAGGCCGTCCTCGAAGGCCACCATGGAGCCGACCACGTCGGTGCCCTGGATGTGGCTGATGTCATAGCACTCGATGCGCAGCGGTGCCTCCCGCAGCTCCAGGGCGTCCTGCAGCTCCTGCAGGGCCTGGCTGCGCAGCGTCAGGTCACCGGCGCGGGACACCTTGTGCCGCGCGAGCGCCTGCTGCGCGTTGCGCTGCACCGTCTCCATCAGCGCGCGCTTGTCGCCGCGCCGCGGAACCCGCAGGTCCACCCGAGCCCCACGGACCCCGGACAGCCACGTCGCGAGGTGTGCGGCGTCCTCCGGCAGCTCGGGCACGAGCACCTCGCGGGGCACGCCCTCGGGCGACTCCGCGCCGTAGACCTGCTGCAGGAGGTGCTCGACCAGCTCGCCGCGGCTGCTGGTGCCCACCTCGGCCTCGACGCCGCCCTCGATCACCCAGCCGCGCTGGCCGCGCACCCGGCCGCCCCGCACGTGGAAGACCTGGACGGCGGCCTCCAGCTGGTCCTCGGCGAGGGCGAACACGTCGGCGTCCGTGGCGTCCCCGAGCACGACCGCGGACTTCTCGAGCGCCTTCTGGAGAGCGCCGATGTCGTCCCGCAGCCGCGCCGCCCGCTCGAAGTCCAGCTCGGCGCTGGCCTCCTTCATGCGCCGCTCGAGGCGCCCGACGAACTTCGCCGTGTTGCCGGCCATGAAGTCGCAGAATTCCTCGGCGATCTCGCGGTGCTCCTCGGGGCTGACCCGTCCCACGCACGGTGCCGAGCACTTGTCGATGTAGCCGAGCAGGCAGGGCCGGCCGACCTGCTGGGCCCGCTTGAACACCCCGCCGCTGCAGGTGCGCAGCGGGAAGACGCGCAGCAGCAGGTCGAGCGTCTCCCGGATCGCCCAGGCGTGCGTGTACGGCCCGAAGTAGCGGGTGCCCTTGCGCTTGCGGCCCCGCATCACCTGTGCCCGCGGGAACTCCTCCCCCATCGTCACCGCCAGGTAGGGGTAGGACTTGTCGTCGCGGTACTTGACGTTGAACCGCGGGTCGAACTCCTTGATCCAGGAGTACTCCAGCTGCAGCGCTTCGACCTCGTTGCGCACGACCGTCCACTCGACGCTCGCCGCGGTGGTGACCATCTGGCGGGTGCGGGGGTGCAGCGCGGCGATGTCCTGGAAGTAGGAGGACAGCCGCGAGCGGAGCGACTTGGCCTTGCCGACGTAGACGACGCGGCCGTGGCCGTCGCGGAAGCGGTACACCCCCGGGTCCACGGGGATCTCGCCCGGACGGGGGCGGTACGTCGACGGATCGGCCACGGCACCAAGCCTACGAAAGCGCGGTGACCGTCGCCGCGAGCCCCGGCGTCAGTCCACCGTGATCCGGTCGCCCGCCACCTTCACCGGCAGCTCGGGCAGGGGCTTCGGTGCGGGTCCCTGCTTGACCGAGCCGTCGACGATGGAGAACCGGCTCCCGTGGCAGGGACAGTTGATGGTGCCGTCGGCCACGTTGGTGACCGTGCACCCCTGGTGGGTGCAGACGGCCGAGAAGCCCTTGTAGGTGCCCCGCTGCGGCTGGGTGACCACCACGTGGTCCCGTGCCGAGATCACGCCGCCGCCGACCGGAACCTCCGCGGCGGCGAAGGTGTGCCGCGCGGG
>DASSKF010000098.1:0-23954 GCA_035690725.1 Segeticoccus sp. | reverse complement strand
CGCGGCCGACATACCGTCGGGGCACACGAGAAGGGAGGTGGTCCGAGTAGTGATTGATCTACGGACGCGTGAGGTGGCTGCGCGCTAGCCCAGCCGTCGTGCCGCTGGCCTCCAGCTCGGATGCCGGCCTCGGACGGAACGGGTGACGCGAATCCACCGCAGTCACCGCAGCCCGTGAGTGATGACAGGGCGTGCTTCGTCCAGCACGCTCCTCCCTTCGGGGAGCACTCACGGGCTGTTTCCGTGTCCGGGCACGCGACGGGTCGGCCCTGTCGGTGGTCGGTGCCACGCTCGGCAGATGAGCGACGAAGCGGTCATCAGGTATTCGCAGACGTGGGCCACCGACGACCGGGTGCCGCCCCCGCTGCGGGGCGGGGAGCGCGAGACGCTCACCGCCTTCCTCGACAAGGCCCGGCGCACGTTCGAGCTCAAGTGCCTCGACCTGACCTCCGAGCAGCTCTCGCGGACGGCGGTCCCGCCCTCGGACCTGAGCCTGCACGGGCTGGCCCGGCACCTCGCCGCCGGGGAGCGGTGGTGGTTCCGGATCCAGTTCGCCGGCGAGGACGTGCCGATGCTGCACTACTCGGACGCGTGGCCCGACCAGGACTTCGAGGACCTCGCCGGCGACCCGGAGGACGCCCTGCGGCTGTGGCGCGAGGAGTGTGCCGCCTCCCGCCGGATCGTCGCGGCGGCGACGTCGCTCGACGACACCGGCACCCGGCAGCGCGACGGTGCCGCGTTCTCGCTGCGCTGGCTGCTGCCCTACGTGCTCGAGGAGTACGCCCGGCACAGCGGGCACGCCGACCTGCTCCGGGAGCGGCTCGACGGGCGAACCGGTCACTGACCGCCGTGCGGCTCGCCGGTGCCGGCGCCACCGGCTGCCGATGAGTTCGCGCCGGCTCCCGGGTCAGCACCGCTGACACCCCACCACCCGTTCTCGAGGAGCACGCCATGAGCGCCGACACCATCGGCACCCCGTCGACCAGCAGCGAGGTCCGCGTCCTGCCCGGCACCCCCTGCTGGGTCGACCTGTTCACGTCCGACCCGGCCACGAGCAAGGAGTTCTACGGCCGGCTGTTCGGCTGGACCGCCGAGGAATCCGAGGAGTTCGGCGGCTACATCACGTTCTCCCTCGACGGGCAGCCGGTGGCCGGCGGGATGCGCAACGACGGCAGCGACGGACAGGACGACCTGTGGTCGGTCTACCTCGCCACGCCGGACATCGCGCGGACCCTCGCTGCGGCCACCGAGCACGGCGGCACCGTGCACGTGGAGCCGATGGCCGTGGCCGACCTCGGCTCCATGGGCGTGCTCGTCGACGCGGGGCAGGCCTGGGTCGGCGCGTGGCAGGCCGACACCTTCCCCGGCTTCACGGTCCGCGACCGCCCCGGCTCGCCGGGCTGGTGCGAGCTGCACACGCGCGACTACGAGAAGGCGATCGCCTTCTACCGCGACGTGTTCGGCTGGGACCCGGCGACGATGAGCGACACGGCGCAGTTCCGCTACACCACCCTCGGCACCGAAGAGAGCCGCGGCGGCAGCCAGGGCGCAGGGATCATGGACGTGACCGGCTTCCCGGAGGACCCGTTCCCGACCACGTGGAGCGTCTACTTCGTGACGGCTGACGCCGACGCCGCTGCCGCGAGGGTCACCGAACTCGGCGGGCAGGTCGTCCAGGGGCCGGACGAGACCCCGTTCGGGCGGCTCGTCACGTGCCTCGACAGCACCGGCGCCCGGTTCAAGCTGGTGCAGAACCCGCAGGAAGGCGGCTGATCGCGACTCAGGGCTGGCGACGGGCGATCGACCACGCGGCCGCCGAGTCCAGGCCGCCCTCGCCGACCCGGTGGAACACCAGCCGGTCGTGCAGCCGGTCGCGCCGGCCGGCCCAGAACTCCACCTCCTCGCAGCGGATCCGGTAGCCGCCCCAGAAGTCGGGGACCGGCACGTCGGTGACGCTGCCCGTGTCGGGGAAGCGCGCGGCATACTCCGCGTAGGCGGACTCCAACTCGTCCCGGGCGTCGACGGGCCGGGACTGCAGGGAGGCCCAGGCGCTGATCCGGGAGCCCCACGGCCGGTGCCCGAAGTAGGCCGTGACCTCCTCGCGCCCGAGCAGCACGGCCGTCCCGCGGAACCGGATCGCCCGGAACATCGACGGCCAGGTCAGGGAGGCGGCCACGGCCGGGTTGCTGGCGAGCTGCCGCGCCTTGCTCGACTCCAGGTTGGTGACGAAGCCGGGGCCGTCCGGGTCGAAGAAGCGCATCAGCACGGTGCGCACGTCCGGGCGGCCCCTCGCGTCGACGGTGGCGACCGACAGGGCCGTGGGCTCCGGCACGTCCCCCCGGTCGGCGGCGCGGGCCAGCGCGTCCTCGACCCAGCGCTGGGCCTGCTGCCAGGGAGTGGGCGCGAGCTCGCGCTCGTCCAGGCCCTCGCTCTCGTACTCGCGCCGGGTCGCCCTCATGGGCCCGAGCGTAGGGTGGGACCCGCCCCGATCGAGCAGGAGGTCCGATGCCCGGGACCGGCAAGGCGCTGGCCACCATGGTCCGGTTGAGCATGCGCTACGGACCGGTGGCCTACGAGGCCGTCAAGCACGGCAAGGACCCGGCCCGGGCCGTGGCGGGACGCACGTTCGCGAAGGTGAACGCGCGGCGACAGGCGCTGCTGCACGCCGCGAGCGTGCTGGACGGCTCCACGATGCGGGTGTTCCGGGGAGACGACCAGATCTGGGTGGTCTTCAGCGGGCAGGAACCGATCGGCACCCACCCCCACGTGGACGCGCCGATGGAGCAGCTGCTGCAGCACGCGGACCTGACCCAGCGGATCCGGCCCGGCCAGCAGCAGCGCCGGGCCCTGAAGCACCGTCGCCGTGCCACCCTCGACGGCCGGGGACCCCGGTGAGCAACCTCGAGACGGCACCGGTCGAGGTCGCGTGCGAGCACGGCTCCGCGGAGCTGCCGGACCGGTCGCCGGTCCAGGTGCTCACCTCGCGCCAGGTGCCCCTCGGCGGACCGCGGGCGATGCGGGTCCACCGCACCCTGCCCCAGCGGGAGCGGTCGCTGATCGGCGCGTGGTGCTTCGCCGACCACTACGGCCCGGACGACGTGTCCCTCACCGGCGGCATGGACGTGCCGCCGCACCCGCACACCGGGCTGCAGACGGTGAGCTGGCTGTTCAGCGGGGAGATCGAGCACCGGGACAGCCTGGGTACCCTCGCCGCCGTCCGGCCGGGCGAGCTGAACCTGATGACGGCCGGGTGGGGCATCTGTCACTCGGAGGTCTCCACCCCGCAGACGACCGTCCTGCACGGGGTGCAGCTCTGGGTCGCCCTGCCCGAGGACGCGCGGCACACCGACCGCGCCTTCGACCACGACGTTCCCGAGCCGGTCGCGCTCGACGGCGGCGCCGCGCGGGTGTTCCTCGGCGAGCTGGCGGGACAGGTGTCCCCGGTGCCGGCGTTCACCCCGCTGCTCGGTGCCGAGCTGGTCATCGACCCCGGAGCCGTGCTGGTGCTGGACGTCGAGAGCGCCTTCGAGCACGGCGTGCTGGTCGACACCGGCGCCGTCCAGCTGGAGGGGGTCGACGTGGCGCGCACGGAGATCGGCTACCACCCGCCCGGAGTGCGGGTCCTGCGGCTGCGCAACGCCGGGCCGGAGCCCGCCCGGGTCCTGCTCCTGGGCGGCGAGCCGTTCCCGGAGCAGATCATCATGTGGTGGAACCTGGTCGGCCGCACCCACGAGGACATCGATGCGGCGCGCCGGCAGTGGCAGGACCACGCCGGCCGGTTCGGGGAGGTCCGGGGCTACACCGGCTCCACCACACGCCTGCCGGCACCACCGCTGCCGCACGCACGGTTGCGCCCCCGCAGCCGGCCCTGACGCCTCGGCTCGCGGCGGGCTGCACCCCGGGTGCAGCATGGCGAGGACGAGCACGCGAGGAGGAGCCATGGCGGACGAGGACGTGCTGCACCGGGTCGAGGAGCTCGTGCAGCAGGAGCACCGGCTGCGCGAGCGCGCGGCATCGGGCCGGCTGCCGACCCAGGAGGAGCAGGCCGACCTCCAGCGCCTCGAGACCGCGCTCGACCAGTGCTGGGACCTGCTGCGCCGGCGCCGCGCCGCGCGGGACGCGCACGAGGACCCGGAGGCGCTCCGGGCCCGGCCGGGCCCGGAGGTCGAGGGCTACCTGCAGTAACGGGGCCGGTCACGGCGGTCGGCGTAGGGTGAGGCCACCGGCCGGCGCGGGCCGCACGGCAGCGAAGCGAACGGCGGAAGCGGGTGACGATGACCGAGGACGGGCCCGAGCTGCGGCCGGGGCTGGAGGGGGTCGTCGCCTTCGCCACCGAGATCGCCGAGGCGGACCGGGCCGGTGGGACGCTGCGCTACCGCGGGGTGGACCTCGAGGACCTGGTCGGGCGGGTGCCGTTCGGTCGGGTCTGGGGGCTGCTCGTCGACAACGACCTGGGCCGCGGACTGCCTCCCGCGGAGCCGTTCCCGCTGCCGGTGCACACCGGTGACGTGCGGGTCGACGTCCAGAGCGCGCTCGCGCTGCTCGCTCCCGTCTGGGGCTTCCGCCCGCTGCTGGACATCGATGCCGAGCAGGCACGCGACGACCTGGCCCGTGCGTCGGTGATGGCCCTGTCGTTCATCGCCCAGTCGGCCCGCGGGCAGGAGCTGCCGATGGTCCCCGAGCGGGCGGTGGACCGGGCCGACAGCATCGTGGAGCGGTTCATGATCCGGTGGCGCGGCGAGCCGGACCCGCGGCACGTCGAGGCCGTGGACGCCTACTGGACCGCGACGGCCGAGCACGGCCTCAACCCCTCCACCTTCACGGCACGGGTCATCGCCTCGACGGGGGCGGACGTGGCGGCGTGCCTCTCGGGGGCGGTGGGGGCGATGAGCGGTCCGCTCGACGGGGGCGCCCCGTCCCGGGTGCTGCACATGCTCGAGGCGGTCGAGCAGCGGGGGGATGCCGGCCGCTACGTCCGCGAGGTGCTCGACGAGGGTGAGCGCCTCATGGGCTTCGGGCACCCCGTCTACCGGGCGGAGGACCCACGCGCTCGCGTGCTGCGCGCCGCGTGCCGCCGGCTGGGAGCGCCCCGGCTCGACGCGGCCCTCGCCCTGGAGGAGGCGGCCCTGACCGAGCTCCGGGAGCGCCGTCCCGGCAGGGTCATCGCCACCAACGTCGAGTTCTGGGCCGCGGTGCTGCTCGACCTCGCCGAGGTGCCGCCGGCGATCTTCACCCCCATGTTCACCTGCGGCCGCACCGCCGGGTGGTCCGCGCACATCCTCGAGCAGCAGGGGGCGGGCAAGATGGTGCGGCCCAGCGCCCGCTACGTCGGCGCCCGGCCGAGGACGCCGGACGGGGTGGACGGCTGGGACACCGTCTGAGGGCGGCGTGCCACACTCACCGGCATGGCGTGGACCGACATCACCATCCCCGCCGAGCTGCGGCCCGGGGACGGACGGTTCGGCTCGGGGCCGAGCAAGGTCCGCGCCGAGCAGGTGGAGCGGCTCACCGGGATCGCGATGGACGTGCTCGGCACGTCCCACCGGCAGGCGCCCGTGCGCGCGCTCGTGGGCGAGGTGCGACGCGGGCTGGCCGAGCTGCTCGGTGTCCCCGACGGTCACGAGGTGGTGCTCGGCGTCGGGGGATCGACGGCATTCTGGGACGCGGCGGCCTTCGGCCTGGTCCGGAAGCGGGCCCAGCACCTGTCGTTCGGCGAGTTCTCCCGCAAGTTCGCCGCGGTGACCGACCGGGCCCCGTTCCTCGAGGACTCGATGGTCATCACGGCCGACCCCGGCTCGGTGCCGGACCCCCGGGGCCACGACGGCATCGACGCCTACGCCTGGCCGCAGAACGAGACCTCCACCGGGGCTCGCGCACCGGTGCGCCGGGTTCCGGGTGCGGACCCCGACGCGCTCGTGGTCATCGACGCGACGTCCGCCGCCGGTGGCATGGAGGTCGACCTCGGGGCGTGCGACGCCTACTACTTCGCTCCCCAGAAGTGCTTCGCCTCCGACGGCGGCCTGTGGGTGGCGGTCCTCTCCCCCGTGGCCGTCGAGCGGGTGGAGCAGATCTCCCAGGAGCGCTGGATCCCCGACTTCCTCAGCCTCGGTGCCGCACTGGACAACTCGCGCAGGGACCAGACCCTCAACACGCCCGCCATCGCCACGCTGGCGATGCTCGCCGACCAGGTGCGGTGGGTCCTCGACCGGGGCGGGCTGTCCTGGGCCGCCTCCCGGACCGCGGACAGCGCAGCGCGACTGTACGACTGGGCCGAGCGCACGGCATACACCTCCCCGTTCGTGGTGAACCCGGAGCACCGCTCTCCGGTGGTGGGGACGGTGGACTTCGCGGACGAGGTCGATGCCTCGGCCGTCGCCGCCGTGCTGCGCGCGAACGGCGTGGTCGACACCGAGCCCTACCGCAAGCTCGGCCGCAACCAGCTGCGCGTCGGGATGTACCCGGCGGTCGAGCCGGACGACGTCACCGCCCTGACCCGGTGCGTCGACCACGTGGTCGAGCGGCTCACCGGCTGACCGGGCTCGGCTCGCCGTCTGGTTGACTCGCTCGGGTGACTGACGCGACGACCCCGCCTGCCCGGAGCACCGCCAACCTCACGCACCACGAGGCGCGGGAGCGCTCGACCCACCTGACCGTGCGCACCGCCCGGGTCGAGCTGGACCTGACCGGCGCCCCGGACCCGCAGCGGGGCACCTTCCCGTCCA
Source organism: Segeticoccus sp. (assembly GCA_035690725.1). Lineage (GTDB taxonomy): Bacteria > Actinomycetota > Actinomycetes > Actinomycetales > Dermatophilaceae > DASSKF01. The sequence continues at coordinate 17,232 of DASSKF010000098.1, read as the reverse complement.
CGACGACGGTCGAGTTCGACGCCACCACGCCGTCCACCTTCATCGACTTCGTCGCACCGTCCGTGCGCTCGGTCGAGCTCAACGGGGAGGGACTCGACCCGGGAACGTGCTTCGACGGCAACCGGATCCACGTCGAGGGCCTCCGTGACCGCAACGTCCTCACGGTCGCCGGCGACGCGGCCTACAGCAGGACCGGGCAGGGACTGCACCGGTTCGTCGACCCGGCGGACGACCGCACCTACCTCTACACGCACTTCGAGCCGGCGGACGCACGCCGCGTCTTCGCGAACTTCGAGCAACCGGACCTGAAGACCCGGTTCACCTTCGTCGTGACCGCGCCGAGCGGCTGGGAGGTGCGGTCCAACCAGCCGGCTCTGTCCACGGAGGAGGACGGCGACACCACGACCACGGAGTTCGCCCCGACCCCACCGCTGTCGAGCTACATCGCGGCGGTCGTGGCCGGGCCCTACCACCGGGTGGACGACGAGTGGTCCGCACCGGACGGGTCGCTGACCGTGCCTCTCCGGGCCCTGTGCCGACGGTCGCTGGCCGGGCACTTCGATGCCGACCGCATCTTCACCGTGACCAGGCAGGGCATGGACTTCTACCACCGGGAGTTCGGATTCCCTTACCCCTGGGGCAAGTACGACCAGGTGTTCGTGCCCGAGTACAACATCGGGGCCATGGAGAACCCGGGCTGCGTGACGTTCACGGAGCACTACATCCACCGCTCCGCTGCGACCGCCGCGCAGTACGAGACCCGGGCCAACACCGTCCTGCACGAGATGGCGCACATGTGGTTCGGCGACCTCGTGACGATGCAGTGGTGGAACGACCTGTGGCTGAAGGAGTCCTTCGCCGACTACATGGGGACGCACGTCAACGCCGTCGCGACCGAGCACACCGACGCGTGGACCAGCTTCGCCAGCCGGCGCAAGGCGTGGGCCTACCTGCAGGACCAGCTGCCCACCACGCACCCGATCGTCGCGACCATCGACGACCTCGAGGCAGCGAAGCAGAACTTCGACGGGATCACCTACGCCAAGGGCGCATCGGTGCTCAAGCAGCTCGTGGCCTATGTCGGGCAGGACGCCTTCTTCGCCGGGGCGCGCAGCTACTTCCAGCGGCACGCGTTCGGCAACACCACGCTGGTGGACCTGCTGGCCGAGCTCTCCGAGGCGTCCGGCCGCGACCTGGCCACGTGGTCGCGGGTCTGGCTGCAGACCGCCGGGGTGTGCACCGTGGCCCCGCGGCTGGACCTCGCCCGCGACGGGACGGTCAAGCGGCTGGCCGTGGAGCGAACGGCCCTCGACCCCTCGACGGGCCGGCCGGTCGACCGGCCACACCGGCTGGCCGTCGGGCTGTACGCCCTGGACGGCAGCCGGCTCGTGCGCACGGCGCGGATCGAGCTGGACGTCACCCACGACGTCACCGAGGTCGATGACGCGGTCGGGCTGCCGGCGCCGGACCTGGTGCTCGTCAACGACGACGACCTCACGTATGCCGTCGTGCGGCTCGACGACCGCTCCCTCGCCACGGTCGAGCGGCGCCTCGGCACGATCGAGGAGCCGCTGTCGCGCGCCGTGGTCTGGTCGGCGCTGTGGAACGCCTGCCGGGACGCGGTGCTGCCCGCGCAGGCATACCTGCGGATCGTGGGGTGGCAGGCGCGGCAGGAGACCCACCCGGCACTGCTGCGGGACGTGCTCGCGAACGCGCGCACCTGCGTCCACCACTACCTGCCGGACACCCGGCGGGACGACGGCGTCAACGAGCTGCTCCGCGTCGCGTGGACCGAGCTGCGCCGGGCGGCGCCCGGCTCGGACGCACAGCTGACGTGGGCACGGCACATCGCCACCTGCACCGCCTCCCTGCCCGCGGGCAGCGCGCGGCTCCGCGGGGTGCTGGAGGGCAAGGAGCGGGTGCCGGGCCTGGAGCTCGACACCGACCTGCGCTGGGCGATGTGGCAGGCCCTCGCCGCGACCGGCGACGCCACCGCGGCGGAGCTCGACGCCGAGCTCGACCGCGACAACACGGCCTCCGGTGCGACCGAGCACCTCGCCGCGATGATGAGCCGGCCGGAGCAGGAGGTGCAGCACCGTGCGTGGCAGGCGCTCGTCGACGACGACAGCCTGACCAACGAGCAGGTCGACTCGACGGTCACCGGGTTCACCCAGCCCACGCACGCCGAGCTCGCCGAGGAGTATGCCGAGCGCTACTTCGACGTCATCGCCCGCCTCTGGGCCTCGCGGCCGATCGAGATCGCGGGCCGGCTGGTGGTCGGGCTCTACCCCTCACGCCGGCGGCTCGCCGCCGGGCAGGAGCCCGCCGACAATGAGGTGGTGGTGCGGTCCCGTCAGTGGCTGACCGAGCACCCCGACGCCCCGGCGGGGCTGCGGCGCCTCGTCATCGAGCAGCTGGACCACCTCGAGCGCGCCCTGCGGGCGCAGGTCCTGGCCATGCGCGCCTGACGCCCTCCCTCCACCGGAGCTCGGTCAGCGCGGGACGACGCTGCCGACGATCGCGGCCCCGATCAGCACGACCAGGGCGACCACCACGATCCAGCGGCGGAAGCGAGGGGTCACGACGCGACTCGCTCCCGCACCGACCGACCGCCCGGCTGCCGGACGAGGGCGATCGGGTGGTGCCGGCCACGCCGGTACTCCACGCGCAGGTGCTCGTGGCGCACCAGGTAGAAGCCGGCCACGACGACCGACAACCCCACCGCGACCGTCCCGATGAGGATCGTCCAGCGGGCGCCGAAGGCGTCGCCGATCCAGCCGATCAACGGCGCACCGAGCGGTGTCCCGCCCATCAGCACCGCCATGTAGAGCGACATGACCCGCCCGCGCATCTGCGGCTCCACCGACAGCTGCACCATCGAGTTCGCGCTCGTGGTGCTGACCAGGGTGGTGAAGCCGATCGGCACGAGGAAGACGGCGAGCAGCAGGTAGCTGGGAGCGATCCCACCGGCGAACGTGGCGAGGGTGAACCCGGCCAGCCCGGCGAGCAGGAAGCGCAGCCGCGGCCGGGGCCGGCGGGCGGTCAGCAGCGCACCGGCCAGGGACCCGATCGCCATGATCGAGCCGAGCAGGCCGTAGCCACCGGCTCCCTCGTGGAACACGTCGGTCGCCATGAGCGCCGTGGTCATCCGGAAGTTGAGACCGAAGGTGCCCAGCATGAAGACGAGCACCATGATCACGACCAGGTCGGGCCGGTGCGCGACGTAGCGCGCGCCTTCACGCAGGGATCCCCTGGTCCGCACCGCTGGAGCGGGTCGCAGCTCGGCCGGGCGCATGTGGAACAGCGCGACGAGGACGGCCACGAAGCTCAGCGTGTTGAGGAAGAAGGCCGGACCGGTGCCGAGCCACGCGATGGTGACGCCGGCGACGCCGGGGCCGATCATCCGGGCGGCGTTGAACGAGGCGCTGTTGAGGCTCACCGCGTTGCTGATCGACTCGCGCGGCACCATCTCGGACACGAAGGTCTGCCGTGCCGGGTTGTCGATCGCGGTGGCCACGCCCTGCAGGAACGCGAGCAGGTAGATGTGCCAGAGCTCGACCACGCCGCTGACGATGAGCGCACCGGTGAGCAGGGAGGTCACCGCCAGTGCGGTCTGCGTCACGGCGAGGATCCGGCGCTTGCGGAACCGGTCGGCGATGACACCGCCGAACGGCGCCAGCACCACGATCGGCACGAACTGCAGCGCCGTGACGATCCCCATCGCCGTCGCCGAGTTGTCGGTCAGCTCGGTGAGGACCAGCCAGTCCTGGGAGACGCGGCTCATCCAGGTGCCGACGTTGGAGATGAAGGCGCCGGTCCAGTAGAGGCGGTAGTTGTAGATGGAGAGTGAGCGGAAGGTCGGGCTCACTCGTTCGCCACCCTCTCGAGGATGGCGCTGGCCCGGGCGAGGACCTCGCGCTCCTCGGCGCTGAGCCGCTGCAGCCGGGTCGCCATCCACTGGTCGCGGCGGCGCCGGATGTCACGAAGAGTGCGCTTGCCGTCTGCGGTCAACGACAGGATCACCTGGCGTCCGTCGTCGGGGTCGTCGGCGCGGGACACCAGCTCCCGCTCGACGAGGGAGGCGACGGTGCGGGTCATGCTCGGGGCGCTGACGCGCTCGATCTCCGCCAGCTCACGCGGAGTGCGCGGAGCATTCTCCAGGCGGCAGAGCACGCTGAACTGGTTGGGGGCGACGACGTTCGTGCTCTCGAAGCGGACGCGCCGGCTGATCCGCATGCACGACAGCCGCAGCTCGGCGGCGAGCTGGCCGAGCGTCAGGGTGCGAGGTCGGGTGGTGGTCTGGGACGACGATGTGGACGTGGCGGCTCCTTCCGGGATCTCCTTAGCATAACTCATTAGCCGTGCTAAGCATTCCGACCCCGGCCCCGACGGGTCGACCTCACCCCACGCCGAAGAGCGCCTTGATCGGCTCGATCGCGAAGTACACGACGAACAGCGCCGAGACGACCCACATCAGCGGGTGCACCCGCGAGGCCTTCCCGCGGACCAGCTGGATGACGGTGTAGACGACGAATCCGGCACCGATGCCCGCCGTGATCGAGTAGGTCAGCGGCATGAAGACCATGGTGAGGAACGCCGGGATGGCGATCTCCATGTCGTCCCAGCTGATTCCCCGCACCTGCTGCATCATCAGGAAGCCGACGAACACGAGCGCGGGCGTCGCCGCCTCGTGCGGGACGACCTGCACCAGCGGTGCCAGGAAGGTCGCGAGCAGGAACAGCACCCCGGTGACCACCGACGCCAGCCCGGTGCGCGCACCCGCGCCGACGCCGGCCGCCGACTCGATGTAGGAGGTGTTGCTGCTCACCCCCGCCGCGCCACCGGCCGCCGCGGCCAGCGAGTCGACGACGAGGATCCGGTTGGTGTTCGGGGGGTTGCCGTGCTCGTCGAGCAGGCCCGCCTCGCCGCCGATGGCGACCATCGTGCCCATCGTGTCGAAGAAGTCGGCGAGCAGCAGGGTGAAGACGAGCAGCACGGCAGCCACGACGCCGATGCGGGTGAACGACCCGAGCAGCGAGAAGTGGCCGAGCAGCGAGAAGTTCGGCCAGTCGACCCACTGGCTCGGGACGCCCGGCACGTTGAGCTGCCAGCCGTTGGGGTTCTTCTCCCCCATCGGGCCGATGTGGAAGGCCGCCTGGAAGATGATGCCGAGGACGGTGCCGCCGATGATCCCGTAGAGCAGGGCCCCGCGGACCTTGCGCGCGTGCATCGCGACGATGCCGAGGAACACGATGAAGAACAGCAGGACCGGCCAGCCGTCGAGCGAGCCGTCCTGGCCGAGCTGCACCGGCACCGGACCCACGGCCGGCTTGGTGATGACGCCGGCGTCGACGAGCCCGACCAGGGTGATGAACAACCCGATGCCCACGCTGATCGCGGTCTTGAGCTGGGTCGGGATCGCCCTGAAGACGGCGGTGCGGAAGCCGGTCAGGACCAGCCCGAGGATGATCAGGCCCTCGAGCACGATCAGGCCCATCGCGTCCGCCCAGGTCATGTCCGGCAGCGTCGCGATGCCGGTGGCCACGAACACGTTGAGGCCGAGTCCGGTCGCGAGGGCCAGCGGGTAGTTCGCGACCACGCCCATGAGGATCGTCATCACCCCGGCGACCAGCGCCGTGGCAGCGGCGATCTTGGCGCCGTTGCTGTCCTGGCTGCCACCGAGGAACGCTCCGGTGCTGTCCTGCACGTTGCCGATGAGGATCGGGTTGAGCACCACGATGTAGGCCATCGTCGCGAAGGTGACGAGACCGCCGCGCAGCTCCCGGGCGACGGTCGAGCCACGCTCGGTGATCTTGAAGAAGCGGTCGAGACCGCTGACGGACACCGGGGTGCGCTCGCGAAGAGCGGTGGAGGGCATGGCGCCAAGGATAGGGCGGTGGCCGCGCCGCACCGGAATCCGACCTGCGACCGGTCCGGCGGCCCCGGCTACGCTGGTCCCGTGGGTGCGCGTGAGGGGGAGAAGAGCCGGGCGGGCGGGGCCCCGCGGGCGCAGGGAAGCGCCGTGCTGGTGCCGCTCAGGGTGAACACGCTGCGCATCGTCGAGGCCGGCACGCTGGCGTGGCTCGTGGCGCTCGTCGTCACGCTGATCGTCCCCGCCCTGCATGGGGCGGGCCGCTCGTGGTGGCCGTGGGCGTGCGTGGCGGGCGTCGGGATCGGCGTGTTCGGGTGGTTCTACATCCGCCGGGGCCGCGGCAACGCCGCCGACGCCTGACGGGGGCTACTCGTCCTCGGGGTCGGCCGACCGGACGGCGACGACGCCGTCGAGGGCGGAGACCAGCTCGACCAGCCGGGTCGCGTCGTGCCCACCGTCCAGCCGCAGCTGGACGCTCACCATCGAGTCGACGTGCTCCGGCTCGCTCGGGCGCCGGGTGGCCACCTCGGCGACGGTCCAGCCCTGCTCGGTGCACATCTGCAGGATCTGCCGCAGCAGCCCCCGCCCCTCCTCGTAGGTGATGGTCAGCTCCCGCTGCCGGTGGGCGGCGCCCGGCAGGTGCCGCGCGAGCGGGCGGAGGCCGAAGACGACGCCGAAGAACCCGGCGGTGGTGACCGTGGCGATGACGGGCAGCCCGGCGCCGGCCGCCATACCGACCGCGGTGGTCAGCCACACGGAGGCGGCCGTGGTGAGCCCGCGCACGGCGTCCCGGCGCACGAAGATCAGCCCGCCGCCGATGAAGCCGATACCCGAGACGATGCCGGCGGCGATCCGGGAGGGGTCGAGCCGGACCTGCGGACCCAGCACGTCGGTGAAGCCGTACTTCGAAACCAGGACGAAGAGCGCGGCGGCGAACCCGATGAGGGCGTGGGTCCGCAGACCGGCGCTCTTGCCGCGCAGCTCACGCTCCAGCCCGATCGCCGCCGACAGCACGAGCGCCAGGGCGAGCTCGGCCAGCTGGAGCCAGCCCTCGCCCATGGGCTCACCGAACGCCGCGAGAAGGGTCAGGGTGCCTCACTCCCCTCCACCACCTCGCGAGCGGCCCACCCCGGGCCCTAGGCCAGGACGTCGACGGCCAGCTCGTCGAGCACCGGCTCGTCGAGCGTCGCAGGCTCCGGCTTGTCGATGTCCACCTCGCTGTGCGCGCCGCAACCGTGGTCAAGGCTCACGACGCGACCGTCGGAGGGAGACCAGGCGTTGGCGCACACGCCGAAAAAAGACCGGAGAGCACCCGCCATCGGGACGAAGAACCCGCAGGTCGCGCACGGTGCCGGTGCCTTCTGCGCGACCGGTGACGCCGGGCCGTGCTCCCCGTCGTACCAGCGCTGGGCGGCCTCGTCGCGGCCCTCGGCGGACAGCACGCGCGGCCGGCCGAGACCGAGCTCCCACTGGGCCACCTGGTCGACGTCCTCATCGCCGGTGGCCTCGAACCCGGGCTCGAGCCGCGGGTCCTCCTCGACGAAGGGGGTGACGTCGCCCGCTCCGATGTCCCCGGGGGCGAGCCGGTCGGCATACGGGAGCCACTCGGGCGCGACGAGGGCGCCCTCGCCGGGCACCAGGTTCGTCTCGCAGACGGTCGCCCGGCGGGCACGCGGTGCCCGGGCGACCGTGATCGCCCACCGCCAGCCGGGGTAGGCCTTCGCTGTGCAGGCGAAGTAGTGCGTCGCGAGCCGCTCGCCGTCCATCTCGGCACCGAGGTGCTCGCCGACGGTCCCCGGCTCGGCGATGCCCTCGGCGGCCTCCCGCGCGAGGTCCACCGCGCCGAACAGCGTCGCGTCGTCCTTGCTCGTGGCCATCGACGTCAGGCTCCTGCCTCGAACTGGTCCGCCACCGCGCGCAGGCTCTTGGCCAGCGACGCGGAGCGCTTGCGGTCGGGGTAGCGACCGTGCCGCAGCTGGTTCGACGCGTCGTCGAGCAGCTTGATGACGTCCTCGACCACGACCGCCATCTCGTCGGCCGGCTTGCGGTTCTTCGCGGCCACGCCGCGGGCCACGGACGGCACCGGGTCGAGCAGGTGCACCGACAGGGCCTGCGCGCCGCGCCGCCCCTCGACGATGCCGAACTCCACGCGGGTGCCGCTGCGCACGACGTCGACCCCCTCGGGTAGTGCCTTGCCGGGGAGGTAGACGTCACCGCCGTCGTCGTCGGTGATGAACCCGAACTTGCGCTCGGGGTCGTAGAACCTGACCTTGCCTGTCGGCACAGCCCACCTCTTGCTCTCCGGGGTTGCTCGGGGACCGGGCGCCTCAGCGCGCTCCCGCCGGGTGCCCACCACAGGGTAACCGCTAGACCGCGACGTAACTGCCCGTCGTCCGCCACTCCCGCAGCCACCCCGGGAACTCCCCCAGGCCATCCAGTATGACGTCCGCCCCGGCCCGCTCCAGCGCCGCCTTGTCGTTGGGCCCGGTGAGGACCGCCACGGCGGTGGCGTCCGCGGCCCGGGCCGCCTGCACGTCCCCCACGTGGTCACCGACGTAGACCGTGGCCCGCTGCTTGCGCAGCACGGTGGCCTTGCCGTCGGCGAACAGGCCGCCCTGGACCTCCTCGGCCGTCAGGCCCACGTGGTCGAGCACCGCCTGCACCGCCTCGGTGACCTTCGCACTGACGACGACGGCCCGTCCGCCGAGGTCGTGGATGAGGTCGAAGGACTCCCTGGCCCCGGGCATGAGCCGGGTGACCGGCACCGCGCTGCGCAGGTACTCCCGCCGGTAGTCGGCGCAGGCCTGCTGCAGTGCCGCCCCTCCGACGAAGCGACCGAGGGTCTGCTCGAGGGGTTCGCCGATGTGTGGCCACAGCTGCTGGTCGTCGACGGCGACACCCTGGTCGCGCAGGGCGGCGCGCATCGTGGCGAGGATCCCCCGGCGGGAGTCCACGAGGGTCATGTCGAGGTCGAACCCGATGGTGAAGCGCACGTACTCCACGGTAGCCGCGTCCCGGGTGGGTGTCCGAAACGACCACCGGATCGTGATCTGGCAGGTTGGACCCCGTGGACACCGACGCCGTGCTGCAACTGCTCCAGGAGACCGCCGAGGCGGTCATCAACCCCCGCTTCCGGAAGCTCGCCGACGACCAGATCGAGGAGAAGCACCCCGGCGACCTGGTCACCGTCGCCGACCGGGAGTCCGAGCAGCTGATCACCCGCGCCCTGCTCGCGGACGACCCGGACGCCCTGGTCGCCGGCGAGGAGGCCGTCGACGGGGACCCTTCGATCCTCGACCGGTTCACCGCGGCCGACCACGCCTGGACCGTCGACCCGGTGGACGGCACGAAGAACTTCGTGGCCGGCTCCCCCGACCACGCGGTGATGGTGGCCGAGCTGCGCGGCGGGCAGACGGTGCGCGCCTGGATCTGGCAGCCGCAGCACGAGCTGGCCTACGTCGCCGAACGCGGCGCCGGCGCCGAGTGCAACGGGGTGGCGATCTCCCGGTCCCTCCCCGGTGGTGCGGCCGAGCAGCTGCGCGGCGCGACGTCATACCGCCGGCTGTGGGGGGCCGACATCGGCCGGCTGGAGCCCCTCGGACCGACGCACCTGTGCTGCGGGGTGGACTACGGCCGGCTCGCCTCGGGGCTGGTCGACTACCTCGTCTACCGCCGGGTGATGCCGTGGGACCACGCGCCCGGCGCCCTGATCGCCGGCGAGAGCGGCGGCCGCGTGGGGCGAGCCGACGGGTCCGACTACGACCCGCGCAGCCGTGGGCACGGCGTCCTCGCCGCGGGCAGCCCCGCCGCGTTCGACACGGCGCTGGCGGAGATGGGCGAGTCCTTCCGGCGGCTGTAGGGGACGGGCCGCGCCCGTTTTCCGCCTCGGTCGACCGGGTATGCGAGGTGCCTGCTGTCGACCGAAGGGATGAGCAGATGTCCGAGCGCAACACCGTCCTGCGCAGCATCCACGACGTCAGCCTCGCGACCTGGCTGGGCGGCGACCTCATGGGCGCCGTCGGGCTGAACGGCGCGGTCGCCCAGGCGAAGGACCCGACGGAGCGGCTGCGGCTGTCGGCCGTCGGCTGGGGCCGGTGGACACCCGTCGCCGCCGCCGCGATCACGGCGAACGCGGCCGCGGGGCTCGGCCTGGTCCTCGGCAACAAGAGCCGCCTCGCCGTGCAGCCGGAGGCCCGCTGGAACACCGTCGCCAAGGCCGGGTTGAGCGCGGCCGCCGCCGGGTTGAGCATCTACCGCGGCATCCTGGCCAAGGAGATCGGCCGGATGAGCCAGGAGGGGGCCCCCGGTGTCACCGAGCCGGGCGCGCACACCTCACCGCAGCTGGCCCGGGCGCAGCGCCGGCTCAAGGTCTACCAGTGGCTCACGCCGGGCCTGCTCGGCGTCGTCGTCGTGCTCGGCTCCCAGCAGGGTGAGCAGCAGCGGGCCATCGCGGGCCTGCTCGAGGGCAACCGGGGGCTGTTCGGCGCCGCGACCGCCGGCACCGCCCTCAAGGAGGCGGCCCGGCACCCGGAGACGACGCTCAAGGCGCTCGGCGAGGGCGTCAAGCAGGTCGCCCGGCACCCGGGCCCGGTGGTCGCCGCCGTGAAGCACCCGGTCCGGTCGGCCCGGGCCGCGAAGCTGCTGTAGCGCCGGGGCCGCGGCGGCTCAGGCTGCCACCAGGTGCGTGCGGGCCGCCCGGACCCGCTCGCGCCACCACTCCTGCCGGTCCGGTGGCGCCTCCCAGCGGCGCAGCAGCGACTCGTCCGGTATGACGTCCCGCACCGGCAGTGCCCCCCGCTCCGGGACCAGTGAGTCGGCCGTGACGTCACCGCCCATGAGGGTGAGGGTGGCCAGGCCGCACGCATGCGGGAGCTCGGGCAGCGCGGCGGCCAGGGCGACGCCCGCGCGCAACCCGACCGAGGTGTCGATCGCGCTGGACACCACCGCGGGCAGGCCGCACTGCTCGACGACCCGCAGCGCCGCCCGGACACCCGCGAGCGGAGCCACCTTGACCACGATGAGGTCGGCGGCGTCGAGCTCCACGACGCGCAGCGGGTCCTCCGCCTTGCGAACCGACTCGTCCGCCGCGACCGGGACGTCGATCCCGGCCCGCGCGAGGGCGACCCGCAGCTCGGCGAGCTCCTCCACCGTGGCGCAGGGCTGCTCGACGTACTCCAGGTCGTGTCCGGCCATCGCCCGCAGCGCACCGAGCGCCTGCTCCACCGACCAGCCGCCGTTCGCGTCGACCCGGACCCTGCCGCTGCGTCCGACCACGTCGCGGACCGCAGCCACCCGGGCCAGGTCGTCCGCGAGCCGCTCGGGGTACCTCCCACCTGCGGGGGAACCGCGCTCGGCGACCTTGACCTTGACACTGGTGCACCCGGCATACCGGGCGAGCAGGTCGGGCACCGCACGGGCGGGGACGGCGGGCACGGTGGCGTTGACCGGGACCGACCCGCGGACCGGCTCCGGCCAGCCCTGCCACGCGGCCTCCACGGCGGCGGCGAGCCACCGGGACGCCTCGGCGGGGCCGTACTCCGGGAAGGGGCCGAACTCCCCCCAGCCGGCCGGGCCGCGCAGCAGCGCCACCTCACGGGCGTCGATCCCGCGGAAGCGCACCCGCATCGGGACCTGCACGACGCGGAGGCCGTCCAGCAGCTCCGCCACCGGGGGCGGCGCGGTGAGCGGCAGCGGGGCAGGGTCGGGGGCGGACGGCATACGCCTATCCTCGCGGACGTGAGCGATCCTGCTGCGACGGCTGTGTCATGACGATCTCGGAGACCTTCGACCCGGACGGGTGGGAGGCGGTGCCGGGGTTCGAGTTCACCGACATCACCTACCACCGGTGCGTGCTGCCCGGCCGCGAGCGCGGGACCGTGCGGGTGGCGTTCGACCGGCCGGAGGTGCGCAACGCGTTCCGGCCGCACACCGTCGACGAGCTCTACCGGGCACTGGACCACGCGCGGATGACGCCCGACGTCGGGTGCGTGCTGCTCACCGGCAACGGGCCGAGCCCGAAGGACGGCGGCCGGTCGTTCTGCTCCGGTGGGGACCAGCGGATCCGGGGGCGGAGCGGCTACCAGTACGCCAGCGGCGACGGGGCCGACTCGGTCGACACCGCGCGGGCCAAGGCCGAGGGCGGCCGGCTGCACGTCCTCGAGGTGCAGCGGCTGATCCGCACCATGCCCAAGGTGGTCGTCGCCGTCGTGAACGGGTGGGCGGCCGGTGGCGGGCACTCGCTGCACGTGGTCTGCGACCTCACGGTCGCCTCGCGGGAGCACGCGCGGTTCAAGCAGACCGACGCCGACGTGGGGTCGTTCGACGCGGGCTACGGCTCGGCCTACCTCGCGAAGATGGTCGGGCAGAAGCGTGCCCGCGAGATCTTCTTCCTCGGCCGGGCGTACGACGCCGAGGAGATGCACCGGATGGGCGCGGTCAACATCGTGGCCGACCATGCCTCGCTCGAGGCCGAGGCGCTGGGGGTGGCCGCGGAGGTCAACGGCAAGAGCCCGACCGCGCAGCGGATGCTGAAGTTCGCGTTCAACCTCACCGACGACGGGCTGATGGGCCAGCAGGTCTTCGCCGGGGAGGCCACCCGGCTGGCCTACATGACCGACGAGGCGGTCGAGGGGCGGGACTCCTTCCTGCAGCGGCGCGACCCCGACTGGAGCCCCTACCCCTGGTACTTCTGAGGCGAGCGCGCTCGTTCCGGACGGGCTCGGCCACGTGCCGACTTCCGCCCCCGCTCAGGTCGCGACCGGCGCACAGGCTCGGCCACGTGCCGACTTCTGCACCCGATCAGGAAGGCGACGAGGCCTCCCGGAAGTGGACGGTCCGGCCCGGCCGCACCTGGCCGGCCCGGTCGAGGTCGGCGGTGACGACCACCGCGATCACCGGGTATCCCCCGGTGACGGGGTGGTCGGCGAGGAAGATCGTGGGCTGCCCGGAGGGCGGCACCTGGACCGCCCCGCGCACCATGCCCTCGCTCGGCAGCTCGTCCTCCCGGGACCGCGGCAGCGGGGCACCCTCGAGGCGCATCCCCACCCGGTTGCTGTCGGCCGTCGCGGCGTAGGGCGACCCGGTGAGGGTGGCCAGCGCGTCCGGCACGAACCAGTCGTCGCGGGGACCGGGCACCACCCGGAGGGTCACGGCGTCCGACGTGGGCGCCGGGACCGGGGCCTGGTCGAGGCCGGGCCAGGGGCCGCTCGCCGTGCCAACGGGGAGGACCGCTCCCGCGCGCAGCACCTCCGGTCCCAGTCCCGAGAGCAGGTCGGTCGAGCGGGACCCCAGCACGGGCGCCACGTCGACCCCGCCCCGCACACACAGGTATGTCCGGACGCCGCCGGCCGGGGTGCCCAGTCGCAGCTCGGCACCGGCCGACAGGGCCACCGGCGCGTTCGCCCCCACGGGTGTCCCGGCAGCCGTCGCCGGGCACGGTGCGCCGGTGAGGGCGACAGCGACGGGACCGTCGGCGCGCACCACCAGTCCGCCGAGGGTCACCTCCACCGCGGCGCACCCGGGGTCGTTGCCCAGCAGCCGGTTGCCGAGCAGCAGGGCGCCGCGGTCCATGGCGCCGGACTCCCCGACCCCGAGCCCCGAGTGCCCGGGTCGGCCGAGGTCCTGGACGGTGGCCAGGGGCCCCGTCTCCAGCACGTCGAGAGTGGTCATGACACCTCCCGGAAGCGCACCCGCACGCCGGGCCGCAGGACGGCCGGCGGTGTCCGGTCGAGGTCCCACACGCGCTCGGTGGTCCGCCCGATGAGCTGCCAGCCGCCGGGCGACTCCCGCGGGTAGACGCCGGTGAACTCGCCGGCGAGGCCGACGGCGCCGGGCGGCACCTTGGTGCGCGGAGACGTTCGGCGGGGGACGTGCAGCCGGCTGTCCTCGCCGACGAGGTAGCCGAAGCCCGGCGCGAACCCGCAGAACGCGACCGTCCACTCCTGGGCCAGGTGGGCCTCCACCACACCGCGTTCGCCGAGGCCGGTCAGCTCACCCACCTCGGCCAGGTCGGGGCCGTCGTAGCGGACGGCGAGCTCGGCGTGCCCGGCGTCGGCGCGCTGCCCCGGGGCGACGGGCAGCTCGGTGATGCGCCTGGCGATGCTGCCGAGCTCGGCCCGGCCGGGATCGGTCCGAACCAGCAGGGTGCGGGCGGCGGGCACCACGTCGACCACGCCGTCGAGCTCCGCGTCCTCGAGGGCGGCGAACACGCCGAGCACCTCGTCGAGCTCGTCGAGGTCGACGAGCAGCGCGTCGGTGCCGCATCGCTTGATCCTCATGCGTGGGCCGCGCCCTCCGTGAACGCCCTCACGACGACGCCGGCCTCCTCGAGCGCCTCGCGCACGGCGTGGGCCGATGCCACCGCACCGGGGGTGTCGCCGTGCAGGCACAGCGAGCGCGCCTCGACGCGGACGGTGCGGCCGTCCGTCGCCTCCACCGCGTGCTCGGTCACCATCCGGACGCAGCGCCGGGCGATCTCCTCGGCGTCGTGCAGCACCGATCCCGGCTTGCGGCGGGAGGCGAGCGTCGCGTCCGGTTCGTAGGCCCGGTCGGCGAACGCCTCCGGCACCACCGTCAGCCCCGCCTCCCCCGCCAGGCGCAGGAAGACCGAGCCCGGCAGCCCGAGCACGGGGAGGCGCTCGTCATACTCACGGACGGCGCGGACCACCGCGGCGGCCTGCTCCTCGTGGTGCACGATCGCGTTGTAGAGCGCGCCGTGCGGCTTGACGTAGCGCACCCGCGCCCCCTCGACCCGCGCGAGGGCCTCGAGTGCGCCGACCTGGTAGATGAGGTCGTCGACCAGCACCTGCGTCGGCACGTCGATGAACCGCCGGCCGAAGCCGGCGAGGTCGCGGTAGCCCACCTGGGCACCGATCGCGACGCCGTGCTCGACCGCCCCCGCACAGGCCTGGCGCAGCACGCTCGGGTCTCCGGCGTGGAACCCGCAGGCCACGTTGGCGCTGCTGACCACCTCCAGCAGGGCGTTGTCGTCACCGAGCGTCCAGCGCCCGAAGCTCTCGCCGAGGTCGGCGTTGAGGTCGATCTGCATGTCCACACCTCACTTCCACAGGGCCGCGATGCCGCCGAGCGACTCCCAGGCCAGGTAGACGGTCAGCGCCCAGGCCGCGACGCCGAGGACCAGCAGCCACACCGGGTAGCGGTAGCCACCGAGCAGGTCCGAGGCACGCCGCGCGGCAACCCACATGAGAACCCCGAGGCCGATCGGCAGGATGAGGCCGTTGAGTGCCCCGGCGAGCACGAGCAGCGTCACCGGCGTCTGCCCGACCGCGAGGAAGATCGCGGTCGAGAACACGATGAAGGCGACGACGACCCAGTTGCGATGCGTGGAGAGCCAGTCGGAGAACGTCGCGAGGAAGGACACCGAGGTGTAGGAGGCGCCGATCACCGAGGTGATGCTCGCCGCCCACAGGATGACGCCGAACAGGTGCAGCCCGACCTGACCGAGCGCGTGCTGGAAGGCCGAGGCGGAGGGGTCGGACTTGGCGAGGACCGCACCCCCGGCGACGACGCCGAGCACCGCGAGGAACAGCAGGACCCGCATGATGCCGGTGACGATCACGCCGGTGACCGACCCGCGGGTGATGTCGCGCAGGTGGGCGTGGCCGGTCAGGCCGGAGTCGACCATCCGATGCGCCCCGGCGTAGGTGATGTAGCCGCCGACGGTCCCCCCGATGAGGGTGGTGATGATCAGGAAGCTGACCTGGTCGGGCAGCACCGTCTGGCGCAGGGCGTCACCCACCGGTGGGCCGGACTTGATCGCGACCACGGTCACCATGACGATCATCAGCCCGCCGAGGACGACGACGATGCGGTCCATCGCCAGTCCCGCGCGCTTGCTGAGGAAGATGCCGATGGCGATGAGCGCGGACACCGCACCGCCGATCTTGTCGGGGGCGCCCACCATGGCGCCGGCGCCGAGCGCGGTGCCGCCGATGTTGCCGATGTTGAAGACCAGGCCGCCGAAGACCACCAGGGCCGCCAGCACGTAGCCGCCGCCGGGCACGACCCGGTTGGCCAGGTCCTGGGCGCGCAGCCCGGAGACGCCGATCACCCGCCAGACGTTCAGCTGCACGGCGACGTCGATGAGCACCGAGATGAGGATCGCGAACGCGAAGGCCGCCCCCAGCTGGTTGGTGAAGACGGTGGTCTGGGTGATGAAGCCGGGGCCGATGGCGCTCGTGGCCATGAGGAACATGGCGCCGAGGAGCGCCCCCTTGCCGGCCCGGCTCCGCACCGGACCGCCCTTCGGGTCGTTTGTGGTGTCGGACGAGGTGGCTGCGGCTTGCTCGCTCATGGCGTCTCCTCACTGTGGCGTGCCGCCGATCGCCACAACGTAGAGGATTGTTGAACAATAGTGCAATACCCTTCTGGGATATTCTTTGACCGGACGCACACCCATGCACACCGCACCGCACCGACCCGCGACCTTGGGGGTTGCCATGGAGGAATGGCTGGACGGGCTCGCCACCCGACGCGCCGAGGTGGGGCGGTCCAGCACGGCGCAGCGCGTGGCGGCGATCCTGCGTGACCACGTCACCGAGGGCCGGCTCCTGCCGGGCACCCGGCTGTCGGAGGAGGACATCGGTGTCGCGCTGGGCGTCTCCCGGAACACGCTGCGCGAGGCCTTCCGGCTGCTCACCCACGAACGACTGCTGGTGCACGAGTTCAACCGCGGGGTGTTCGTCCGGACGCTGAGCGCCGACGACGTGCGCGACCTCTACCGGTTGCGGCGGCTGTTGGAGTCGGCCGCCGTGCGCGCGGCCACCGACGCCTCCCCCGCCGAGCTCGCGGCGGTGCGGGAGGCGGTCGAGGAGGGCGAGCGCGCCGCGGCCGCCGGGGACTGGTATGCCGTGGGCACCGCGAACATGCACTTCCACCAGGCGCTCGCAGGCCTGACCCGCAGCGCCCGGTTCGAGGACACGATGCGGCAGGTGCTCGCCGAGCTGCGACTGGTCTTCCACGTCATGGCCGACCCCTGGGCCTTCCACGAGCCCTACCTGCAGCGCAACCGGGACCTGTACGAGCTGCTCGCCCAGGGGCTGGTCAGCGCGGCCGAGGAGAGCCTGGTCCACTACTTCGACGTCGCGGAGAAGCAGCTGCTCGATGCCCTGGCGGCCACCCGGTGACCGACCGGCTCCTCCCCCTCCGGGTGCCGCCCGGTCCGCCGGTCCTCGACGTCCTGCCCGCCCTGCGGCGCGCGCTGGACGGCGGCGGGCCGGCCCTGGCCCCCCACGCCGCCGCGCAGGTTCCCCCGGACCTGCCGGCCGGGGCGGACCTCCCTCCCGGCCTGGCGCTCGCGGACGGCACCTCGGGGTCCACCGGCCGGCCGAAGCGTGCCCTGC
>DASSKF010000097.1:0-19643 GCA_035690725.1 Segeticoccus sp. | reverse complement strand
GCGCTTGCGGTCGAGGAGGAAGGCGACGCCCACGGCCCCGTAGTAGAGCGCGATCATCGGCATCATCAGCGCGAGCATGGTCCAGGCGTCCGGGGTGGGCGTCATCATGGCAGCGAAGACGGCGATGAGCATGACCGCCGGGCGCCAGCCCTTGAGCATCACGCGGGCGGGCAGCACGTGCGCGACGTTGAGCATGACGAGGAAGACCGGCAGCAGGAAGGCGCACCCGAACGCGAGGATGAACCGGGTGACGAACGCCAGGTACATCGAGGCGTCGGACAGGTTGGCCGCGCCCTCCGGGGTGAACCCGAACAGCACCTCCACCGCCTTGGGCAGCGCCCACGTGGCGAGGTAGCAGCCGGCGAGGAAGAGCGGCACGGCCGCGGCGACGAACGCCATCGCGGTGCGCCGCTCGCGCTTGGTCAGCCCGGGCACGAGGAACGCCCAGATCTGGTAGAGCCAGACCGGGCTGGCGACGATGACGCCGAGGAAGAGCGCGACCTTGAGCTGGATCGAGAACGCCTGGGTGACGCCGCCGAAGTTGATGCCGACCAGGTCGCCCCCACGCTGGTGCCGCACCTCATTGAGGGGCTCCATGAGCAGGTGGATCAGCGGGTCGTAGAGCAGCCAGCCGGCGACGCCGCCGAGCACGACGGCGATGGCGGCGATGACGACCCGCTTGCGCAGCTCGCGCAGGTGGTCGCCGAGCGACATCCGCCCCTCAGGGTTGACGCGTCGCCTGAGGCCGGGCATGGAGGTGGTCAGGACGCGTGCCGGTCAGCCGGTGGTCAGGCGCCGTGCTGCTGGCCGTGCGGCTGGTGCTGGCGGTCCCCGTCGGCCCGGGTCTCGCCGCCCTGCCACGCCTGGTCGCCCTCGGCCGCCGCCTCGCCACCCTGCTCCGCCGAGCTGTCGGCGCGGCGCGCACCGGTGTCACTCGTGCTCGAGCCGGCACTCGCACCGGTGTTCGTGCGGGTGCCGGAGCCCTGCTGCGGGTCGTGGATGACGTCGCCGCGAACCGTGTCGCGGCTGGCGGCAGACTTGCCGTCGTTCTTCATCTCGCCCATCTCGGACTTGAAGATGCGCATGGAGCGCCCCATGCTCCGGGCCGCGTCCGGCAGCTTCTTCCAGCCGAAGACGACGATGACCACGATGATGAGCAGCACGATGTGCCAGCCCTCGAAGAGTCCGCGCCAACCCATGATGTGCAACCTTCCGTCGTGCGTCCGTCGTGCTCGGGAACTGCTTGCTGCTGCGCGCCGGCGTGACGCGGCACCAGTCTACGTCGTGGTGGCCTCAGCCCACGTCCGCCGCGTGTCCGGCATACGCCTGCAGCGCCTCCTTGGCGGCACCGGCGACCTCGTCGGCCAGGTCCGCGGGCTCCAGCACGGTCGCCTGCCCACCCAGCCGCAGCAGCAGCCGGCGCAGCCAGGCGGTGTCGGCCGTGCGCAGCACGACCCTGCGGCTGCCGTCCGGGTGCTCCTCCACCGACTCGGTGGGGTAGTAGTCGGCGACCCACGAGGCCGACGGGGCCAGGCGCAGCCGCACCGACAGGTCGGTGCGGGACGGGGCGAACACGCCCGCGTCCAGGTCGCGCTGCCGGGCCTGCGCGGGCGGCGTGCCGTCCTCGTCGAGCAGCTCCATCCGCTCCACCCGGTCCAGCCGGAACAGCCGCACGTCCTCCGCGCGGTGGCACCAGGCCTCGAGGTACCAGTTCCCCTCGACACCGAGCACCCGCATCGGGTCCACGTCACGTTCGGTGGCCTCGTCCCGTGCCGCGACCAGGTAGCGCAGGTGCAGCCGCCGGTGCTCGGAGATGGCCCGCTGCGCCGTCGTGAGCAGGCCGGCTTCGCTCCCCTCGTCGATGTCCACCCGGATCCGGCTGCTGGCCTCCCCCAGCCGCCCGGTGGCGGCCTCGAGCTTGGCCAGGGCCCGGTCCACGGCCTCGCGCTCGCCGATCCCGGGCACGGCCGCGAGCGCGCGCAACCCGGCCATCAGGGCGATCGCCTCGTCGACCCCGAGGCGCAGCGGCCGGGCGATGGTGTCGGCATTGCCGAGGTAGACCTTGCCGCCCTCCCACTCGGCCTCGATGAGGTCGTCGGGCATGTGGCCGGGGGTGCCGCAGACGAAGAGCAGCTGCAGGTCCGCCTCGATCTGCTCGGGAGAGACCCCGAGCTCGCGCGCGGCCTGCTCGATGTCGATGCCCTGCCGGTTCAGCAGCCACGGCACCATCGTCAACAGCCGGGACAGCCGGTTGGTCGCCGACTCGGTCGCGGTCATGCCCCCACCTCCTGCTCGCGGGTGGCGCTGACCACGCCGCGGAGCCGACGCACCACCGCCCCGACGAGCTCGTCCGGCCCGAGGACGACCACGTCGGCGCCGAACGAGGCCAGCTCGTCGGCGAAGGCCTCCACGTCGGTGAACTCGAGGTCCATGCGCGACCAACCCGGCTCGAGCTCGCCCACCTCGCGGGCGCGTCGCCGGAGCGTGTGCCCCGCACCGGTGCGCACCCGCACGGTCGCCCGCTGCGGCGGCCGCTCCCGGGCCAGCTGGCCGATCATCGGCCGCGGGTCGTGGTCCTCGGGCACCTCGTAGGACCCCGGCTTGCCGTCGCGGGCCACCTTGCCCTCGATCCGGCCGAGGCGGAACACCCGCTCGGCCTGCCGGTCGGTGTCGAAGCCGGTCAGGTACCACCGGCCGTGCCAGGAGGCGATTGCCCACGGCTGGACGTGCCGGCTCGTGCGCTCCCCCGACCGCGCCGCGCGGTAGTCGAACCGGATCGGGTAACGCCCCACGACCGCCTGCTTGACCGGGTCGAACGCCGGCTCGGCGGTCCGGACCCGCGGCTCCAGCCCGACCAGCGAGGCGTCGTCACGCTCCACCCCCGCGGCCTCCAGCTTGCGCAGCGCCTGCGCCGCCGGCGCCCCGAGGCTCGCGCGCTGCCAGGTCCGGCTGGCCAGGCCCAGCACCGCCAGCTCGTCGGGCTCGAACGAGATGTCCGGCAGGGCGTACTCCCGCCGGTCGATCCGGTAGCCCGGCTCGTCGTCGAAGAGCGCGTCCGCGGCCTGAGTCGTGAGCGGGATGCCCAGGTCGCGCAGCTCGTCCTTGTCGCGCTCGAACATCCGGTCGAACGCCTCGACCGACGCCGTGCGCGCGTACTGCGGGACCGCCTCGCGGATCCTCGCCTTCGACAGCGGACGCCGCGTGTAGAGCAGGCAGATGACGAGGTTGAGCAGCCGCTCGGTCTTCTCGCTGTTGTGGGCGGCCATCGCGCTGGCCTCGCTCCTGGTTGACATCGGCACGACCGTACCCGACGGGCGCGCCCGCGCGTGCTCGCTACGCTGCCCCGGTGGTGACGTGGCGCGAGGGCCGGGTGCTTGCCGTCCGCTCCCGCCGTCCGGGCCTCGTCGAGTATGCCGTCCGCCTGCCGCCCGTGCCCGGCTCCCCCGAGCGCACGGTGACCGCCCTCGGGTATGCCGAGCTGGTCGGCGAGGCGTCCCCCGGCGACCGGGTGCTGCTCACGACCGACGCGCTGGACCTGGGTCTGGGGACCGGCGGGTACGCCTTCGTCGCGGCCGTCCCCGACCGGCTGTCGGACGCGTCGTCACCGGGCTCCACGTCCGGGTCGTCACCGGGCTCCACGTCCGGGTCGTCACCGCGCTCGCCGTCCGGCCCGGCGCGGGTGGTCAAGGGCCGCTACACCCCCTGGCAGGTGCCGGTGGCCGCCGTCGAGGACCACCGCAGCCCGCACCACGGGACGCTGCGCGACGCGGACGACCTGTCCGGACTGCCCGTGGTCGCGGTCGAGCTGCACTCCGCCCTCCCGGCGGTCCTCGCCGGGATCCGGGAGCGGGGCGCCGGCCTGCGCGTGTCGTACGTGATGACCGACGGCGCCGCCCTGCCGCTGGCCCTGTCCGACACCGTGCACGGGCTGCGGGAGTGCGGCTGGCTGGCCGGCGTGGTCACGACGGGGCAGGCGTTCGGCGGTGACCTCGAGGCGGTGACCGTGCACAGCGGGCTGTTGGCCGCGCGGCACGCGCTCGGCGCCGACGTGGTCGTGGTGGGCCCCGGACCGGGTGGCGTCGGGACGGGGACGCGCTGGGGGTTCACCGGCGTCGCCGCCGGGGAGGCGGTCAACGCCGTCGGCGCGCTGGGCGGCCGTGCCGTGGCGGCCCTGCGGGTGTCCGGCGCCGACCCACGCCCGCGCCACCAGGGGCTGTCGCACCACAGCCGCACCGCCTACGGGCGGGTCGCCCTCGCGCCGGCCGACCTGCCCGTCCCGCTCCTCCTGGGCGACGCGGCCGACGCCGGCGCCGGGGACGGATGCGGGACCGAGGTGGGAGCGCTGCTGCGGCGGCAGGTCGCGGAGCTCGTGGCGCATGCCGGGGCGAGGCTCACGGCACACGACATCGAGGTGGACGGACTGACCGAGGCGCTGCGCGCGTGCCCGGTGCCGCTCTCCACGATGGGCCGCGGGCTGGCGCAGGACCCGGCCGCGTTCCTCGCCGCGGCGGCCGCCGGCCGCCACGCCGCCACCCTCCCGCGAACCTAGGGACATCCCCGCAGACCTCGGGGAACTCCCGCAGACCTCGGGAGTCTCCCGGGAACCTCGGGACTTTGCGGTCCGCAAAGTCCCGAGGTTCGTCGGGAAGTCCCGAGGTCCGCGAGCTACGTCGTGCGCGACGTCGTGGGCTACTGGGTGGTGGTGCCGAGGATGTCGACGACGAAGACCAGGGTGTCGCTGCCCTTGATGCCGGCCTTCGGCTGGCCCTTCTTGCCGTAGCCCTCGCTCGGCGGGACCACCAGCAGCACCCGGCTGCCGACGTGCTGGCCGACGATGCCCTTGTCCCAGCCCGGGATGACCCGGCCGACGCCGATCGGGAAGGACGCGGGTGCGCCGCCGTGGTCGAAGTTGGAGTCGAACTTCTTGCCGTTGCGCCAGATCACGCCGGTGTAGTTGACCTGCACCGTCTGCCCGGCCTTGACCACGTCGCCCTTGCCCTTGACCAGCGGCTGCACCACGAGGTCCTTCGGCGGCTTCTTGCCCTTCGGGATGGAGATCTGGGCGGCCTTGCCCTGCCGGACGTCGACCGCCGGCAGGCCCTTCTTCGGCTCGACCTTGGTGCCCCGGGCGTGCTGGAGCAGGTCGTGCGAGCCCTTGATGTCGACCAACCAGACCATCGTGTCCTTGGCGCCGATCCCCAGCTGCGGGTTGCCCTGGTCGCCGAACGCGTCCTTCGGCGGGATCGCGACGATCACCCGGTCACCGGCGTGGTGTCCCTCCAGGCCCTTGATCAGGCCGGGCATCACGTGCTGGGAGTCCAGCTGGATGGTGATCGGCTGCCGCTGGAAGGTGGACTCGAGCTGCTTGCCGTTCTTGCCGTTGGCGACGGCGAAGTTGAACGTGACGATCTGGCCCGCCTTGACGGCGTCGCCGTCACCCTTCTCGACCGTCTTGTCCTGCGTCGAGGAGACCCCGAACGGCTTGGTCGTGAATGACAGCTGGGGCACCTTCTGCTGGTCCTTCGTCTGCTGGTCCTTCTTGTCCCCCTTCGCGTCGGTGCCCTTGCCACTGGACGACGGCGACGCGCTCGGGCCGTCCGACGGCGCCCTCATCACCACGTCCACGGCCGACATCGGGGTGCTCGGGGCCGATGTGCTGGCCGAGGCCGAGCTGCTGCCCTGCGCCGAGGGGCCGCCGTCACCACCACTGCACCCGGCCACCAGGACGACGGGCAGCACGGCCAGGGACAGCAGGCGCAAGCGAGAGGTACGCACGTGGGGATCCAAACCTTTGCACTGGGAGACGGACGGCGTCCGACGACGCCGACACGATAACCGCCCAACCTTGGCGGCCGTTCCCGGACCGCTCAGGCGACCCTCACATGCCCTCGATGAGGCGCGCGACCCGGGGGTCCGCCGCCGCGAATGGGTCCTTGCACAGCACGGTGCGCTGGGCCTGGTCGTTGAGCTTGAGGTGCACCCAGTCGACGGTGAAGTCGCGCCGGTGCTCCTGGGCCGCCCGGATGAAGTCGCCGCGCAGCTTGGCCCGCGTGGTCTGCGGCGGCCGGGTCTTGGCCTCGAACACCTCCAGGTCGGTGCACATGCGGGCGACCTTGCCGCGCCGCTGCAGCAGGTAGAACAGTCCCCGCTCCCGGTTGATGTCGTGGTAGGCGAGGTCGAGCTGCAGCATCCGGGGGTGCCCCAGGGAGAGGTTCTTGCGGTCGGCGTACCGGCGCAGCATCTGGAACTTGATGACCCAGTCGATCTCGGTCTCGACCAGCGACAGGTCGTCGGTCTCGACCGCGATCAGGGTGCGCTGCCACAGGTCCAGGACCTGCTTGTGGATCGGGTCGTCCAGGCCCTCCCGGTC
The DNA here is from genome assembly GCA_035690725.1 of Segeticoccus sp. Taxonomy (GTDB): domain Bacteria; phylum Actinomycetota; class Actinomycetes; order Actinomycetales; family Dermatophilaceae; genus DASSKF01. The sequence continues at coordinate 13,273 of DASSKF010000097.1, read as the reverse complement.
GGCGAAGTCGCGTGCCCGCTCGTAGAACTCGGTCTGCAGGTCCAGCGCCGACAGCAGCCGGCCGTTGGCCAGCCGGACCGTGCGCCGGCCCGTCATGTCGTGGCTGATGTCGCGGATCGCCCGGATCGGGTTCTCCAGGGACAGGTCGCGCATCACCGTGCCGGCCTCGATCATCCGCAGGACCAGGTCGGCCGACCCCACCTTGAGCATGGTGGTCGTCTCGCTCATGTTGGAGTCGCCGACGATCACGTGCAGGCGCCGGTAGTTCTCGGCGTCGGCGTGCGGCTCGTCCCGGGTGTTGATGATCGGCCGGGAGCGGGTGGTCGCGCTCGACACGCCCTCCCAGATGTGGTCGGCGCGCTGGCTGACGCAGTAGACCGGGTCGTGCCCGAGGGTGCTGATCTTGCCGGCGCCGCAGGTGATCTGGCGGCTGACGAGGAACGGGATGAGCACGTCCGAGATCTTGTGGAACTCCCCCTGCCGGCCCACGAGGTAGTTCTCGTGGCAGCCGTAGGAGTTGCCCGCCGAGTCGGTGTTGTTCTTGAAGACGTAGATCTGGCCGCTGATGCCCTCGTCCTCGATGCGCTGCTGGGCCTCGGCGACCAGGCCCTCGACGATCCGCTCCCCCGCCTTGTCGTGGATGACGAGCTCGCGCACGTCGTCGCACTCGGGCGTGGCGTACTCCGGGTGGCTCCCCACGTCGAGGTAGAGGCGTGAGCCGTTGCCGAGGAAGACGTTGCTCGACCGCCCCCAGGACACCACCCGACGGAACAGGTACCGCGCCACCTCGTCCGGGGTCAGCCGTCGCTGGCCCTCGAACGTGCAGGTGACGCCGTACTCGTTCTCGATCCCGAAGATCCGGCGCTCCATGCGTCAACTCTAGTCACGCGGGCCCGGGTCCTCCTCCTCATGCGCGATCACGTGCATGACCGCGTTGATCAGGGCCAGGTGCGTGAACGCCTGGGGGAAGTTGCCCAGGTGGGAACCGGAGCGCGGGTCGATCTCCTCGGCATACAGCTCCAGGGGGCCGGCGAAGCTCAGCAGCTTGGCGCACAGCCTCCGTGCCCGCTCGTGCTCCCCGATCTCGCAGAGGGCGGAGACCAGCCAGAAGGAGCAGATGGTGAAGCTGCCCTCACGGCCACTGAATCCGTCGTCGGTCTCCTCGACGCGGTAGCGCAGGACGAAGTCGTCCTCGGTCAGCTCGTCGGCGATCGCGAGGACGGTGGCACGCACCCGCGGGTCGTCCGGCGGCAGGAAGCCGAGGATCGGCACCAGGAGCAGGGACGCGTCGAGAGCCGTCGTGTCGTAGTGCTGGGTGAGGACGCCGCGCGCGTCGACGGCGTGGGCAAGCACGTCCTCCCGGATCTCCTCGGCCGCCAGGGCCCACTCCTCGGCGACGTCCTGCTGGCCGATCATCGCGGCGAGCCGGGCGCCCCGGTCGACGGCCACCCAGCACATGATCTTGGAGGAAGTGAAGTGCTGGAGCTCCCCGCGCACCTCCCAGATGCCGGCGTCCGGCTCGCGCCAGTGCTTCAGCGCCGCGTTGACCTGCTTGGCCAGGATCGGCCAGATCCGGCCGTCCAGGTGGTCGGCGACCCGGGAGTGCAGGTAGACCGAGTCCAGCAGGGCTCCCCACACGTCGTGCTGGCGCTGGGAGTGGGCCGCGTTGCCGACCCGGACCGGCCGCGAGCCCGCGTAGCCCGGGAGGTGGTCCAGCGTCTGCTCGGTCAGGTCCGCCTCACCGTCGACGCCGTACATGATCTGCAGCTCCTCGTCGCGCTCGGCGATGTCGGCGATGAACGAGAAGAAGTCGACGGCCTCCCAGTCGAAGCCCAGCGTGTACATCCCCCAGAGGGCGAAGGTCGCGTCCCGGATCCAGCTGAACCGGTAGTCGTAGTTGCGGGAGCCGCCGAGTGTCTCGGGCAGGGAGGTCGTCGCGGCCGCCGCGATGGCGCCGCTCGGTGCGTAGGTGAGGCCCTTGAGGGTGAGCGCGCTGCGCTGCAGGTGGCTGCGCCAGGGGTGGTCGGGGAAGGTGCCGCGGGCCAGCCAGTGCTGCCAGTGGTGGGCGGTCCACACGAGGCGCGAGTAGGCGTCGTCGTAGGTCGTGGGCGGGTCGGAGTTCTCGCTCCAGGACAACGCGACGAACCGGACGTCGCCCTCCTTGAGCAGGGTGCGCGCACCCGCCTGACCGCCCTCGAAGCCGATCCGCATGTCGCTGGTGATGGTCAGCTGCAGGCCGGTTCCCTCCACCGCCGCGACGCCCTGGTGGTAGACCCGGTCGGTGTACTCCCAGCTCGACTGCCGACGCCCGTAGTCGAACACCGGCTCGCACTCGAAGACGGTCTGCACCTCCCCCGACACGCACCGCACCGTGCGCAGCAGGATGTGGTGGGCGTCGTAGTCGGTCGGGGTGCGGCGCTGGGCCCGGTCGAACTCCTGCTCGTGCCGCCACGGCCCCATGAGCAGGACGTCGCGCACGATGATCCAGCCGGTCGGCGTCCCCCAGCTGGTCTCCAGGATCATGGTGCCGGGCAGGTAGCGCCGGGCGGCCGGGACCCGCACGTCGGACGGGGCGAGGCTGAACCGCCCCGCGTGCCGTCCCAGCAGGGCGCCGAAGACGCTCGGCGAGTCCAGCCGCGGCAGGCACATCCAGTCCACGTCGCCGCCCGGGGAGACCAGGGCGGTGACCTCGCCGTCGGACAGGAAACCGTAGTCGCCGATGGGGACCGCGCGCGAGGTGTTCGAGGAGCGGTCCCGGGTCTCCACCCGCGTCGTCCCGTCCATGGGCACAGGCTTCCCCACACGCGGCCGGACGGCAAGGAGGGACCCCTCAGGCGAGCGACTCCAGCCAGGCCCGGTGCAGGGCGGCATACCGTCCGTCGGTGCGAGCGGTGAGCTCGTCCGGGCTGCCGTCCTCGACCACCCGCCCGTGCTCGAGGACGAGCACCCGGTCGGCGATCTCGACCGTGCTCAGCCGGTGGGCGATGATCAGCGCCGTGCGGTCGGCGAGGATCGTGCGCAGGGCCCGTTGCACCAGCCGTTCGCTGGGCACGTCGAGGCTGGAGGTCGCCTCGTCGAGGATGAGCACGCTCGGGTCGGCGAGGAAGGCCCGGGCGAAGGCGACCAGCTGCCGCTGCCCCGCGGACAGCCGCTCCCCGCGCTTGGCCACGTCGGTGTCGTAGCCGTCCGGGAGCGCCTCGATGAACGCGGCCGCCCCGACGGCGCGCGCGGCCTCCTCGACCTGGGCGCGGGTCGCCTCCGGCCGGCCGAAGACGATGTTGTCGGCCACCGACCCGTCGAACATGAAGTTCTCCTGGGTGACCATGACGACGTGCCGGCGCAGCTCGTCGTCGCCGAGGTCGCGCAGGTCGACCCCGTCGAGGCGGACCGCGCCGGTGACCGGGTCGTAGAAGCGCGAGATGAGCTTGGCGATCGTCGTCTTGCCCGCACCCGTCGTCCCGACGAGGGCGACGGTCTGCCCGGCGGGGACGAGCAGGTCGAGGTCGGGCAGCACCACCTGGGTCGGGTCGTCGCGCGTGTAGGCGAAGTGGACGTGGTCGAGGCGCACCTCGCCGCGCACCGGGTCGGGGAGGGACACGGGCCGGGCGGGCTCGGGCACCGCCGGCTCCTCCTCCAGCACGCCGGAGAGCTTCTCCAGGGCGGCGGAGGCGGACTGGAACCCGTTGTAGAACTGGCTGATCTCCTGCATCGGCTCGAAGAACATCCGCAGGTAGAGCAGGAACGCGGCGAGGACACCGACCGTCATCTCGTCGTGGAGGACCCGCCAGCCGCCGTAGATGATGACGACGCCCATGGTGAGGTTGCCGACGAGCTTGACCGACGGCATGAAGATCGCGACCAGCCGGAAGGACTTCTCGTTGGCGTACTGGTAGCGCTCGGTGACGTCATCGAAGATCTGCTGGTTGCGGGGCTCGCGCCGGTAGGCCTGCACCGCCCGGACGCCGGTCATCGTCTCCACGAAGTGGACGATGACGAGGGCGGCGTTCTCCCGCACCGCGCGGTAGGCCTTGGCCGAGGCGTCCCGGAACCAGCGCACCACGAGCAGCAGCACCGGGAAGCCGATGAGGCACACCAGGCCGAGCTTGACGTCGAGCAGGACCAGCAGGATCGCGGTGCCGGCCATGGTGAGGACGGCGGTGATCATTCCGTCGAAGCCGTTGTTGAGGGTCTCCTGGATCGCCTCGATGTCGTTGGTCAGCCGGCTCACCACCCGACCGGAGGTGTAGCGGTCGTGGAAGGCGACGTCGAGCCGCTGGAAGTGGCGGAACACCCGCCGGCGCAACTCGAGCAGCAGCTTCTGCCCGACCCGGCCGGACATCGCCAGGAACGCGACCCGAGTGATCGCCTGGACCACGACCGCCCCCGCCATGGCGGCAAGGACCCACAGCAGGGCCCGCGCGCTGCCGCCGCGCATGAGCGGTGGCAGGCCGTGGTCGATCCCGACCTGGACCAGCCGGGGCACGGCCAGCCGGGCGGCGTTCTCCAGGACGACGACGGCGACCAGCACCCAGACGATGCGCCGGTAGGGCCGCAGCAGCGACCCGAGCAGCCGCCGGCTCCGGGCCTTCAGCCGCAGCCCGGCGTCCTCGGGGAGCTCGTCCTCGAGCTCGGCGTCGCCGACTCCGCGCCAGTCCGTGGTCGCGTTGCTCACCGGCCCGCCTCCTGCAGGTCCCGGTCCCCTTCGTGGCCGTCGGCGCGCCGGTCGAAGCGCTCCGCCTCGTCCAGCGCGCGGCGCTCGGCCGAGCGGTCCCGGTCACGCCGCTCGTCGGCGTCCTCGACCTCGCCGGAGCCGCGTTCGCGCTCGGTGTCCAGGTCGTCCTCGGCGGCCAGCAGGTGGCGGTATGCCGGCACGGTCGCCAGTAGCTCGCCGTGGGTGCCCACGTGGGTGATGGTGCCGCCCTGCAGCAGGGCGACCCGGTCGGCGAGCAGCACGGTGGAGGCGCGGTGCGCGACGACCAGCCCGGTCACGTCGTGCAGGACGCGCCGCAGCGCGGCCTCGACGAGGGCCTCGGTGTGCACGTCGAGGGCGGAGAGAGTGTCGTCGAGGACGAGGACCGAGGGGTGGGTGAGCACGGCGCGCGCCAGCGCCAGGCGCTGCCGCTGGCCGCCGGACAGGCTCATCCCCTGCTCCCCGATGCGGGTGTCGAGCCCCCACGGCAGGTCGTGGACGAAGTCGGCCTGGGCGACCTCGAGGGCCTCGGTCATCTCCGCGTCGGTGGCGTCCGGGCGCCCGAGGGTGAGGTTCTCCCGGACCGACATCGAGAACAGGGTCGGGTCCTCGAACGCGGTCGCCACGGTGCGCCGCAGCGACTCGAGGCGCAGGTCACGGGTGTCGACGCCGTCGAGGGTGATCCGCCCGGCGGTCACGTCCTGCAGCCGCGGGACCAGCGAGGTGAGCACGGTCTTGCCCGACCCGGTCGCGCCCACCAGCGCGACGGTCTCCCCCGGCTCGACCTCGAGGTCGAGTCCGTGCAGCACGTCCTCGTCGGCATCGGGGAACCGGAACGCGACGCCCTCGAAGCGCAGCCTCCCCCGCGGCCGGTCCAGGGTGTGCCCGCCGCCGCGGATGTCGGGGACGGTGTCGAAGATCTCGGTGACCCGGTCCGCGGCCGTCATGGCCTCCTGCGTCATCGACAGGATGAAGCCGAGCGAGGCGATCGGCCAGACCAGCGACAGCATCAGGGTGATGAACGCGACCAGCGAGCCGAGCGTCAGCCGGCCCTCCCCCGCGGCGATCGCCCCGAACCCGAGCACCACGACGAGGGTCAGGCTCGGGATCACCTCCAGCAGGGTCCAGAACCGGGCCTGCAGGTGCACCTTGGCCATCGAGGTCTCGAACAGCCGCACCGCCTTGCGGTCGTAGCGCGCGAACACGTGCTCGGCCCGGCCGAAGGACTTGATGACCCGGATGCCGTGCGCCCCCTCCTCGACGGCGGTCGCCAGGTCGCCGGTCTCGTCCTGCACCTGCCGCGAGACGCGCGTGTACTGCCGGGCGTTGCGCAGCACCAGCCACACGATCGGGACCGCCGACCCGAGCACGACCAGCCCCAGCGGCCAGTACATGTGCAGCAGGATCGCCGTGACGATGAGGATCTGCAGGCTGTTGACGATGAGGAACAGCAGGCCGAAGCCGAGCAGCCGGCGGATCGTGGCCAGGTCGGTCATCACCCGGGACAGCAGCTGACCCGACTGCCAGCCGCCGTGGAAGCTCATCGGCAGGGTCTGCAGGTGGGCGTAGAGGTCCTTGCGGATCTGCGCCTCGACGCCCAGCGTGGCGCGGGCCACCACCCACCGCCTGATGAACACGAGGATCGCCTCGACGGTGCCGAGGGCCAGGGCCAGCGCCCCGAGGGTGAACAGTCCCTCCCGGTCGTCGTGGGCGATCGGGCCGTCGATGACCGCCTTGGTGACCAGCGGGACCACGATGGTCGCGCCGGTGCCGACCAGGGCGACCACGACCATGACCACCCAGCGGCCGAGGTACGGCCGCAGGTAGCCGTGCAGCCGCAGCAGCGAGGAGTAGCGACGATGGCGCCGGGCTGGTGGTGCGAGGGATGCGGGCGCCGGTTCGTCGATCATCGTCCTGCAATTTTGCCACGGCCCACCGACAGGCCCGCAAACGATGTGTGCCGCGGCCCGCCTACAGGTTGATCATGTGGCCGGCGATGCCCTCGACGGCCTCCTTGACGGCCTCGCTGAGCGTCGGGTGGGCGAACACGTTGCGCGCCACCTCGTCGGCGGTCAGATCCCAGCGCTGCGCCAGCGTCAGCGCCGGCAGCAGCTCGGTGACGTCCGGGCCGATCATGTGCGCGCCGAGGATCTCGTTGTGCTCGGTGTCGGCGACGATCTTCACGAACCCGACCGCCTCGCCGAGGCCCTGCGCCTTGCCGTTGGCGCTGAACGGGAACTTCGCGGTCTTCACGTCGTGGCCGCGCTCCTTGGCCTGCGCCTCGGTGTAGCCGAACGACGCGATCTGCGGCTGGCAGTACGTCGCCCGCGGGATCATGTCGTAGTCGACCTCCATGGTGTCGGCGCCGGCGATCGTCTCGGCGGCCACCACACCCATCGCCTCGGCGGTGTGCGCCAGCATGAGCTTGCCGGTCACGTCGCCGATGGCGTAGATGTGCGGCACGTTGGTGCGCCCGCGCTCGTCGATCCCGATCGCGCCCCGCTCGGTCAGCTTCACCCCGGCGGCGTCGAGGCCGTAGCCCTCGACCCGCGGCTGGAAGCCGATCGCCTGGAGCACCTTGTCGGTCTCGAGCACCTGCTGGTCCCCGCCCTGGGCGGGGCTGACGGTCACCGTCACCGTGTCGCCGGAGTCGTCGATGCCCTCGACCTTGGTGGAGGTCATGACCTTCACGCCGAGCTTCTTGAAGTGCTTGAGCAGCTCCTTGGAGATCTCCGGGTCCTCGGTGGGGACCATCCGGTCGAGGAACTCCACGATGGTGACGTCGACGCCGTAGTTGGCCATCACGTAGGCGAACTCGACCCCGATGGCGCCGGACCCCGCGATGACGATGGAGTCGGGGAGGTTCGGGTCGAGGATCTGCTCCTCGTAGGTCACGACGCGCTCGGACAGCTCAGTGCCCGGGATCAACCGGGTGGTGGCGCCGGTGCCGAGGATGAGGTGGTCGAACGTGACCTCCTGGGTCGAGCCGTCGTCGGCCTTGACCGACAGCGCGTGGTCGCCCGTCAGCGTCCCCCAGCCGTCGACCTCGGTGATCTTGTTCTTCTTCATCAGGAAGTGGACGCCCTTGACGATCCCCTCCGACACCTTGCGGCTGCGGGCGTGGGCCGGGCCGTACTCCATGTGCGCGTCACCGACGATGCCGAAGACGTCCTTCTCCTTGGTGAGGATGTGGGACAGCTCGGCGTTGCGCAGGAGCGCCTTGCTGGGGATGCAGCCGACGTTGAGGCAGACGCCACCCCAGTACGTGGACTCGACCACGGCGGTGTTCAGCCCGAGCTGGGCGCAGCGGATGGCGGCGACGTAGCCGCCGGGTCCGGCTCCGAGGACGACGACGTCGAAGTGGGTGCTCACGGTTGCTCGGGCTCCTGGGTCTCGGGATTGGTGTGGGTCTGGCCGGTCGTCGGCGGTGGGCCGTCGCCCTCCCCCGTGAGGGTGTCGCGCTGCCCCGGCGTCCGGTCGTCCTGCCGCGGCGCGTCCCGGGTCGGATCCTCGTGGTTGAGCAGCGCGTCGAGCAAGTGGCCACCGAGCCGGCGGAAGGTACGCCGGGGGCGGTCGCGGTCCAGGACGGCGACCTCGAGCTGGCCCGGGCCGAGCCGGGCCGGGTCCCCGGCGGACCCGTCCACGGGATGGGCACCGAGCAGCTGCACGGCCAGCGTGAGGGCCTCGCTGAGGCTCAGCCGTGCGTGCCAGCGCTCCGTCAGCTCGGTCGTGATCGGCTCGCCCGCCCCGCCGATCGCGACGAAACCCTCCTCGTAGGCCACCGAGCCGTCGTAGGTGAGCCGGTAGATCTGGTCGCCGTCGGGGTCCGCGCCCACCTGGGCGACCACGATCTCGACCTCGTAGGGCTTCTGCTCCTGGGTGAAGACCGCGCCGAGCGTCTGGGCGTAGGCGTTCGCCAGCCCCCGCGCCGTCACGTCGCCGCGGTCGTAGGAGTAGCCGCGCAGGTCGGCATACCGCACGCCGGCGACCCGCAGGTTCTCGTACTCGTTGTACTTCCCGACGGCGGCGAAGCCGATCCGGTCGTAGATCTCGGAGACCTTGTGCAGCGCCCGGGTGGGGTTCTCCGCGACGAAGACGATCCCCTTGTCGTAGGCGAGCACGACGACGGACCGCCCCCGGGCGATGCCCTTGCGCGCGAAGTCCGCCCGGTCCTTCATCAGCTGCTCGGGCGAGACGTAGAAGGGCATCGTCATCGGGCGCCTCCCGGGTTGTCACGGCGGTCGGCGACCACCTGCTCGACCACCCCGGACAGGTGCTCCTCGGCGACGAACCGGAGCCCCTCGACGTCGAGGACGGCCAGGGTCGGGAAGATCCGCCGCCCCAGGTCCGGGCCGCCGGTGGCCGAGTCGTCGTCGGCCGCGTCGTACAGCGCCTCGATCGCCACCCGGACGGCCCGCTGCTCGTCCATCTCGGGGCGCCACAGCTTCTTCATCGAGCCGCGGGCGAACAACGACCCCGACCCGACGCTGTGGTGCTGGTGCTCCTCGTAGCAGCCGCCGGTCACGTCATAGGAGAAGATCCGGCCGGTGCCGGCGTCGAGGTCGAAGCCGGCGAACACGGGCACGACCGCGAGTCCCTGCATGGCGAGGCCGAGGTTGCCGCGGATCATCGTGGCCAGCCGGTTGGCCTTGCCCTCCAGCGACAGCAGCGTGCCCTCGATCTTCTCGTAGTGCTCGAGCTCGACCTGGAACAGCTTGACCAGCTCGATCGCCACGCCGGCGGTCCCGGCGATGCCGACGGCGGAGTACTCGTCCGCGCCGAACACCTTCTGCATGTCGCGGTTGGCGATGACGGTGCCCATCGTCGCGCGCCGGTCACCGGCCATGACGACACCGCCGGCGTGCTGGAGCACGACGATGGTCGTGCCGTGCGGGCTGTCGAGGTTCCCGCCGGCGGGCAGCGTGCGCCCCGAGGGCATCAGGTGCGGCGCGTGCTCCCCGAGGAACTCCGTGAACGAGGAGGTCCCGGAGGCGAGGAAGGGGGCGGGAAGTCGGGAGTCATGGTGTGCGGACTGCGGACTCACTGGCCGCCCTTCTGCACGAAGCCCCGCACGAACTCCTCCGCGTTGGACTCCAGCACGTCGTCGATCTCATCGAGCACGCCGTCGATGTCGTCGTCGAGCTCCTCCTTGCGGACGGTGGCCTCGGGCGCCGCGGTGGGCTCGGGTGCCTCGTCCGGCTCGTCCTCCCGCCGCTGCGGCCTGCTGTGCTCCTGCCCTGGCATCAGCTCCACCTTTCGCTCGACCGTGCTCGTCGGTATGCCGACCGCTCACCGCCCGCGTCCGCCGGCGGTGCTGGCCCGCTCACCACGAGCCTAGCCCGACCCTAACCGGGCGCGTCGGCGACCGCGGTCTGACGGGGCCGCCGCGGCCGACCGGGCGTGCCGTGGACGGCGGCCACCGCCGCCAGGACCAGGGCCGGCAGGTAGCCGACCCCGACACTGAACAGGGCCGCGAGGACGAACAACAGCAGCAGCACCGCGCAGACCACCGCGACCGGCCGGGCACACCGGCTCAGCGGCAGGGGCAGGGCGGTGAGCAGCACCGGGACCACCAGGGCGGGCAGGACGGAGGGCCCCTCGCTCTGCAGCAGGGACAGGTGCTGGGAGCCGGAGGCGACCACGTGACCCCCCGAGGGGGACGAGGTCCCGCTGGCCCAGGACTCGGCGACCACGGGGGCGAACGCCCAGAACAGGCTGGCCAGCAGGGCCAGCGCCACGGCGGCCCACTGCCAGCGTCCGGCGGTCACACCACCGACGCTACTCGGCGCCGTTGGCCCGGGCGAGGTTCTCCAGCAGCTGGGTGGCGTCGGCGCTCTGGTCCAGCAGGGCCTCGACGGCCGCCCGGTTGCCGCGCAGCGGCTCCAGCATCGGGACCCGCTGCAGCGACGCGTGCCCGGGGACGTCGAAGATCACCGAGTCCCAGGAGGCGGCGGCCACCTCGCGGGAGAACTTCTCCAGGCAGCGGCCCCGGAAGTAGGCACGGGTGTCCTCCGGCGGGTGGGTCACCGCGTGCCGGGCCTCCTCCTCGCCGACGAGGGTCTCCACCCGCCCGCGCTGCTGCATCCGGTTGAACAGGCCCTTCTCGGCCCGCACGTCGGACCACTGGATGTCGATGGCGCGCAGCCGCTGGTCGGACCAGTCCAGTCCGTCGCGGGCCCGGTAGCCCTCGAGCAGGGCGAGCTTGGCGACCCAGTCGACCTCCCGCACGCACTCCATCGGGTCGCGCTCGAGCTTGCTGAGCACCGACTCCCAGCGGGTCATCACCTCGGCGGTGTCCTCGTCGGGGGCCTGCCCGTGGTGCCGCAGCAGGTAGCGGTCGGCCTGCTCGAAGTAGAGCCAGAGCAGCTGGACGGCCGTCATCGTCCGGCCGTCCTTCAGGGTCAGCTTCGTCTGCAGCGTGGGGTCGTGCGAGATCGAGTGCAGGGTCGCCACCGGCTTCTCGACGGCGAGGTCGAGGGGCAGCTCGCGGTCCTCGATCATCGCCAGCACGAGGCTGGTCGTGCCCAGCTTGAGCAGGTTCGCCACGTCGCACTGGTTGGCGTCGCCGAGGATCACGTGCAGCCGCCGGTAGCGGTCGGCGAGGGCGTGCGGCTCGTCCCGGGTGTTGATGATCGGCCGCTTGAGCGTCGTCTCCAGCCCCACCTCGACCTCGAAGAAGTCCGAGCGCTGCGCGATCTGGTAGCCCGGGCTCGTCGACTCGGTGCCGATCCCGACCCGTCCCGCCCCGACCATGACCTGCCGGGCCACGAAGAACGGGATGAGCCCGCGGGCGATGTCGGTGAACGGCGTCTCCCGGCGCATCAGGTAGTTCTCGTGCGTGCCGTAGGAGGCACCCTTGCCGTCGGTGTTGTTCTTGTAGAGGTTCACGCCGTGCCCGCCGTGGTCGGTGAGCAGCCGCACCGCCTCGCGCATCACGAGCTCCCCCGCCCGGTCCCACGTCACGGCAGCCCGGGGCGAGGTGACCTCCGGTGAGCTGTACTCGGGGTGGGCGTGGTCGACATACAGCCGTGCGCCGTTGGTGAGCACCACGTTGGCGAGGGTGGGGTCCTCCTCGTCGGTGAGCTGGCTCTCGTCGGCCAGCTGCCGGCCCATCTCGAACCCGCGCGCGTCGCGCAGGGGGGCCTCGTCCTCGTAGTCCCAGCTCGCCCGGGCGGCCCGCCGACCAGCGTGCGTGGCGTAGGCGTTCACGACGTGGCCGGAGAGCAGCATCGGGTTGGCCGTGGGGTCCCCGGGGACGGAGATGCCGTACTCCGTCTCGATGCCCATCACCCGTCGCACAGTCATGGGTCCAGCCTAGGCGCCGCGTCAGATCGTGCCCTGCTCGATGCCCTTCCGGATCCACGGGATCACCTCGTCGAGCACGTCGACCAAGCTGGTCGTGGCCTCGAAGCCGAGGAGGCGCCTGGCCTTCTCGATGCTGGGGACGCGCCGGCGGACGTCGTGCTCGTAGTGGCGCACCTGCTCCCCGCTGCCGAGGATGTGCAGCGGGTCCTGGCCCTTGAGCACCTTCTGCACCAGGTCCGGCACGACGTGGCTCATGGCCAGGCGCACGTTGCCCGAGTCGACCCGGACGTCGCCGAGCGCGCGGCTCTCGCCGATGCCCACGCAGTTGAACGGCCGCACGATCGTGTAGGGCAGCCGGTACTGGTCCCAGGCGGCCCGGGCGAAGTACTCGACTGCGCGGCACGGCGGGGACGGCACCGCGGCCTACGGCATCGCCCTGCTCTCCCGGTATGCCGTCCGCTCCTGGCGGGTGCGACCGCCGCAGCCGGTGCCCTGGCGGGTTCCGACCATCTTCCCCGGCCGGCCCAAGCCCGTGCTCGTGACCGACGAGCCGCGGGTCGCGGTCGCCGCGCGGCTCGACACACCCGCCGGCGACCTCACGGTCGTGGCCACGCACCTGACCTTCCTGCGCCGCTGGAACACACCGGCAGCTGCGGATCGTCACCCGGGAGCTGCTGCCGGCCGACCACCCGGGCCTGCTCGTGGGCGACCTCAACATGCCGCCGATCCCCGCCACCCGCAACAGCGGGCTGCGCGCCCTCGTGGACGGGCCGACCTACCCGGCGGACGACCCGGCCGAGCAGCTCGACCACATCCTCGCCACCGAGGCGCACCCGGTCGGCGTCGAGGACGCCGGCGTCACCTGCACCGACGTGTCCGACCACTGCGCGCTGTGGGCCGACCTGGCCGTTCGTTAGCGTCGCCCCGTGCCCCTCCCCGCCCGCCTCCTCCGGGACGGCCCCCTTCCCGGCGTCGTCGCCGCGGTGCTCGACGCCGCCCTCGTGGTGCTGTTCGCCGTCCTCGGCCGCCGCAGCCACGAGGAGGGTGGTGCACTGCTCGGCGTCCTGGGGACCGCGTGGCCGTTCCTCACCGGCGCCGCCGTCGGCTGGGCCCTGGTGCTCCTCGCGCGGCGAGCGGCGCCGCTCGGCGTGCGGGCCGGCATACCGGTCTGGGTGGGGGGTGTCGCAGGCGGCATGCTGCTGCGCGTCGCGACCGGGCAGGGCGCCGCGTGGCCGTTCGTCGCCGTCGCGACCCTCGTGCTCGCGGCCTTCCTGCTCG
>DASSKF010000096.1:0-5745 GCA_035690725.1 Segeticoccus sp. | reverse complement strand
ACGGCGGACAACGAGTACTGCTTCCACCACCTGCCCAAGCTGACCGGCGACCACGGCACCTACAACACCGTCATGCGGATGCTGGAGGACGGCGTCGAGGGCTACTTCGTCATGGGTGAGAACCCCGCGGTCGGCTCCGCGCACGGCCGGATGCAACGACTCGGTATGTCGCACCTCAAGTGGATGGTCGTGCGCGACTTCCAGCTCATCGAGTCCGCGACGTGGTGGAAGGACGGCCCCGAGATCCGCAGCGGGGAGCTGCGCACCGAGGACATCGAGACCGAGGTGTTCTTCTTCCCCGCCGCCTCGCACGTGGAGAAGGACGGCACCTTCACCCAGACGCAGCGGATGCTGCAGTGGCACCACAAGGCGGTCGACCCGCCGGGCGACGCCCGCAGCGAGCTGCACTTCATGTGGCACCTGGGCAACACGATCCGCAGGCGGCTCGCCGGTTCCACCGAGGAGCGCGACCGGCCGCTGCTGGACCTGACCTGGGACTACCAGAGTGACGAGCCCAATCCGCTCGACGAGCCTTCGGCCGACAAGGTGCTGCGGGAGATCAACGGCTGGAAGATCACCGAGTCCGGCGGCCAGGGCGAGCTGCTCAACAGCTACACCGAGATGAAGGCCGACGGCTCGACCACCGGCGGCTGCTGGATCTACACCGGGGTCTACGCGGGTGGGGTGAACCAGTCGGCGCGCCGCAAGCCGGGCCAGGAGCAGTCGTGGGTGGCCCCCGAGTGGGGCTGGGCGTGGCCGTCCAACCGGCGGATCATCTACAACCGCGCCTCGGCCGACCCCGAGGGCCGGCCGTGGAGCGAGCGCAAGGCCTACGTGTGGTGGGACGAGGAGTCCGGGTCGTGGACCGGTCACGACGTGCCGGACTTCCAGGCCACCAAGCGGCCCGACTTCCGGCCCGAGCCCGGCACCTCCGGGCCGGACGGGATCGCCGGCGACGACCCGTTCATCATGCAGGCCGACGGCAAGGGCTGGCTCTATGTGCCGACCGGGCTGCTCGACGGGCCGATGCCGGCGCACTACGAGCCGCAGGAGTCGCCGTTCCGCAACGCGGTCTACGGCCAGCAGTCCAACCCGACCCGACAGGTGTTCAAGCGCAAGGACAACCTGCAGAACCCGTCCGACGGGGACCCCGGCGCGGAGACCTACCCCTACGTGTTCACCACCTACCGGCTGACCGAGCACCACACGGCCGGTGGGATGAGCCGGTGGCTGCCCTACCTGTCCGAGCTGCAGCCGCAGTTCTTCTGCGAGGTCTCCCCCGAGCTCGCCGCGGAACGCGGGCTGGCCAACGGCGGATGGGCGACGATCGTCACCGCCCGCACGGCGGTGGAGGCCCGGGTGCTGGTCACCGACCGGATGCGGCCGCTCACCGTCGACGGGCGCACGGTCCACCAGGTCGGACTGCCCTACCACTGGGGCCAGGGCGGCCAGGGCGCCGTCGTCGACGGCGACAGCGCCAACGACCTGCTCGGGATCACCCTCGACCCGAACGTGCACATCCAGGAGTCGAAGGCGGCGACCTGCGACATCCGCCCGGGTCGGCGTCCCGCCGGCAACGCGGTGCGCCCGTTCGTCGAGGACTACATCAGCCGGGCCGGCATCACGGTCGAGACGAGCAACGAGCTGCGCACCACGGAGGGAGGCCAGCAGTGAACCGCAACAGCCTGTTCGGGCCGCTGGACCCGGCGGCGGACGCCGGGTGGGACGAGGCCCCGAAGCGCAAGGGCTTCCTCACCGACACCTCCGTGTGCATCGGGTGCAAGGCCTGCGAGGTGGCCTGCAAGGAGTGGAACGCGATCCCCGCGGACTTCTCCGACGGGATCACCGGAAACTCCTACGACAACAGCGAGTCGCTCGGCGCGAGCACCTGGCGCCACGTCGCCTTCATCGAGCAGACCGCCACCCCGCGCGGGTCCACGGTCGAGCTCGGTATGCCGGGTGTCCGCCCCGGTCTGGAGGGCGTCGGTTCCGGCGCGGCCGGTGAGGGCGAGGTCGGCGAGCAGGACGGCGAGAAGCCGGACTTCCGCTGGCTGATGTCCTCCGACGTGTGCAAGCACTGCACGCATGCCGCCTGCCTCGACGTGTGCCCCACCGGGTCGCTGTTCCGCACCGAGTTCGGCACCGTGGTCGTGCAGGACGACATCTGCAACGGCTGCGGCTACTGCGTGCCCGCCTGCCCCTACGGCGTCATCGAGCGCCGCACGGGTGACGAGGGCACCAAGAACGTCGGCATCGCGCAGAAGTGCACGCTGTGCTACGACCGGCTCGGCGCGGGGAAGACGCCGGCCTGCGCGCAGGCGTGCCCGACCGAGTCGATCATGTTCGGCGACGTGGACGAGCTGCGCGAGCGCGGTCGCGCCCGCGTGCAGGAGCTGCAGGACCGCGGCATCGACACCGCCCGGATGTACGGCGACGACCCCGAGGACGGGGTCGGGGGCGCCGGAGCCATGTTCCTGCTGCTCGACGAGCCGGAGGTCTACGGCCTGCCGCCGGATCCGGTCGTCACGACCCGGGACCTGCCCGAGATGTGGAAGCGCGCCGGCATGGCCGCCGCCGGCCTCCTGGCCGGGGCCGCGCTCAGCTTCCTGGGGGGCCGTTCGTGACCACCGCCGCGCACAGCGAGAACCGGTTCGGGCAGTGGCCCGAGGACGACCGTCCCCGCCGGCGGCGGATGCAGCAGGCGACCCGGGCCGTGCGGGACGCCGGCGGGGCACTGCGCGGACGCCGCGGTGGTCGTGGCGGTCGTCGCCGCGGCGGCGAGCAGGCGATGGTGCCCGAGGCGGAGTTCACCTCCTACTACGGCAAGCCGGTCATCAAGGCCTCCCCCTGGGAGAAGGACATCCCCGCTTACCTGTTCACGGGGGGCCTTGCCGGCGGGCTGTCGCTGCTGGCCGCCGGTGCCGACCTGACCGGGCGGAACGTGCTGCGCCGCAGCGGCCGCATCGGCGCCCTCACCGCGATCAGCGCGAGCACGTACTTCCTCATCAACGACCTCGGCAAGCCGAGCCGCTTCGTCAACATGCTGCGCGTGTTCCGGCCCACCTCCCCCATGTCCATGGGGTCCTGGCTGCTCGCCGGCTACGGACCGTTGGCCGGTCTGGCCGCGATGGCGGAGCTGGTCCCGGCGCTGCCCGCCTTCCTGCGTGGGCCGGGCCAGCTGCTCGGGGCGCTCGGGCGACCCGCCGGGCTCGGTGCCGCCGCGCTGGCACCGGGCGTGGCGTCATACACCGCAGTGCTGCTCGGTGACACGGCGACGCCGGCGTGGCACGACGCGCACCGGCAGCTGCCGTTCTTCTTCGCCGGCTCGGCGGCCGGCGCCGCGGGTGGGCTCGGCATGCTGACCAGCCCGACCGGGCAGGCGGGGCCCGCCCGGCGGATGGCGATCGGGGGCGTCGTGCTCGAGATGGCGACGGACCAGTGGATGGAGTCCGAGATGGGCCTGTCCGCCGAGACGCTGCACGAGGGCCGGGCCGGGCGGCTGCTCACCACCGCGAAGGTCCTCAACGCCGCCGGTGCCCTCGGCGCGCTCGTCGGCGGCCGCAGCAGGGTCGTCTCGGCGCTCTCCGGTGCGGCGCTGCTCGTGGGGTCGGCGTGCACCCGGTTCGGCATCTTCGAGGCGGGGCAGGCATCGGCGCGGGACCCGAAGTACACGGTGGTCCCGCAGCGGGAGCGCCTCGACGCCGGTCAGCCGGTCCGCGCCGGCTGACCCCTCTTCCTCATCCCCGCACCCCCCGTCACCCAAACCTCGGCACTTCCCCGCAAACCTCGGGACTTCCCCACGAATCTCGGCACTTCCCCACGAACCTCGGGACTTCCCGGCGCTCAGCGAACGCGGATGACCGGCTGCCCCGGCAGGGTCTCGCCGACCACCGGGTAGCCCGGCACCTCCCCCACCACGAGCAGCCCGCCGCTGGTCAGCGCGTCGGCGAGCAGCAGCAGCTCCACCTCGTCCGCGCTCCCGCCGTCGAGGTGCGGGCGCACCCAGTCCAGGTTGCGCCGCGTGCCCCCGCTGATGAATCCCTCCCGTGCCGCGTCGCGTGCGCCCTCGAGGTAGGGCACCGCGGCGGCGTCCACCACCGCCCCGACGCCCGAGGCGCGCAGCATCTTGAACAGGTGCCCGAGCAGCCCGAACCCGGTCACGTCCGTGGCCGCCACCGCCCCGGCCTCCAGCGCTGCGGCGCCGGCGCGGTCGTTGAGCTGCACCATCGCCTCGACCGCCTGCGGGAAGACCTCGCCGGTCGCCTTGTGCCGGTTGTTGAGGACGCCGACACCCAGTGGCTTGGTGAGCGTGAGCGGCATACCGGCCGTCGCGGCGTCGTTGCGCAGCAAGCGTTCCGGGTCGGCGACCCCAGTGACCGCGAGCCCGTACTTCGGCTCCGGGTCGTCGATGCTGTGCCCCCCGGCGAGCGCGCAGCCCGCCTCGGCCGCGACGTCCGCGCCGCCCTGCAGCACCTCGCGCAGCAGCTCACCGGGCAGCACGTCACGGGGCCAGCCCACGAGGTTCACGGCGAGCACCGGACGCCCACCCATCGCGTAGACGTCCGACAGCGCGTTCGCCGCCGCGATCCGCCCCCAGTCGTAGGCGTCGTCGACCACGGGCGTGAAGAAGTCGGTCGTGCTGATCAGCGCGACGTCGCCGTCGAGCCGGACGACCGCGCCGTCGTCCCCGTCCTCCAGGCCGACCAGCAGCTCGGCCGTGGTCGGCCGCCCCGACGGGACGAGGCCGGCGACGATCTCCTCCAGCTCTCCCGCCGGGATCTTGCACGCGCACCCGCCGCCGTGGGCGAACTGCGTCATCCGGTATGCCGACCGCACGCCGGCCGTCCCTGTCGTCGCCACTGCCTCGCTCACGCTCGCGACTGTACCGACGGTCCTCAGGGGCTGCCCGTGCAAACCAGCCCCGCCGGAGCGACGGCATCCCGATGCCCGCGGGGAACCGGAGAAGCTGCGGCCGGAACCCGACGTATGCGTCACGCTTCGGCCGCAACTCCCCGAATGGTGGGCGACCGGGTAGCCTCGGGCGCGGAGGCGTACAGGTGCCTGGTGGCCCTCCCGGTCTTCAAAACCGGTGTGCGGCGGTATCCGTCGCAGGTGGGTTCGATTCCCATCCGCCTCCGCCAACCAGCTTCCTCGACCGCCCGGGCAGCTTCCTCGACGCGCTCGTACGATCGGCCCATGACCGACCCGAGGACGCAGGGCGGCGCGGACCCGCGGCGGCGCATCCCCCGCACCGATGCGCTCCTCGCCGAGCCACGCCTGCGTGACGCGGTCGGACTGCTCGGACCGCAGCTGGTGAAGTCGGCGGTCGTGGCGGCCCAGCAGCGGGCACGCGACGGCACGATCGCCCCCGACGCCGTGCTGGACGAGGCGCTCGCCTGCCTGCCGTCATCGGCCAGCTCGCAGCGCCCGGTGATCAACGCGACCGGCGTGGTGCTGCACACCAACCTCGGCCGAGCTCGCCTGTCGGACGCCGCCGTCGAGGCGCTCGTGGCGGCCGCCGGCTACACGGACGTGGAGTATGACGTGCACACCGGCGCCCGTGCCCGCCGTGGCCGGGGGGCACTGGTGGCGCTGCGGGACGCGGTGCCGGCCGCCGAGGACGTCCTCGTCGTCAACAACGGCGCCGCGGCCCTCGTCCTCGCGACCACCGCACTGGCGGCCGGGCGCGACGTGGTCGTCAGCCGCGGCGAGATGGTCGAGATCGGTGACGGCTTCCGGCTGCAC
>DASSKF010000095.1:0-5956 GCA_035690725.1 Segeticoccus sp. | reverse complement strand
GCACCCCAGCGCCTCGACGAGCAGGCAGCGGTGGTGCTCCCACACGAGCGCGGCACTGACGGAGGCGCTCACCCACGGGCCGCCCTCGGGCTTGCACTGGGCCGATGCGCCGAACCGGATCGGGCACCCCGACTGCGCTGGGAACGCCTGCACCGGCACCGGCACCCGCGGGTAGTCGCGCCCGCCGACGCCGGTCGGGACGCAGGTCAGCCCGCGTTCGTCCCAGCGCAGGAACGCCCCCTGCCCGAGCCTCGCCGCCAGCCCGTCGACGTCCTCCTCGGTGACGTTCGGATCGGTGACGACCGCGCCGGCCTGCGCCCACCACCGCTGCGGATCGAACACGCTCGCCAGCCGCCAAAGCCAGTGCCGCACGTCCAGGTCGTCGCGCAGCGCCCGGGTCGTCTCCCTGCCCTCCCGGAGCGTCGACAACCGCCCGAAGACCGAGGTGCCGGTCACGACATACGCCACATCTCCCTCGGCGAGCACACCGGACGGTCGCGCGGACGCGCTCCCCCGCGGTGCCGGCACCAGGTCGACCGCGCCGACGTCCACCCAGAGGCGCACCGCCTGCCGGGCGAAGCTCTCCTGCCACGCGACCGGGTGGGGCCGCCGCAGCGTCCCCCGACGCTCCTCCGCGCCGCTGACCGGTCGCCCGCCGCCCAGCACGGGCGGGTACGGCACCCGCACCTGCTGGCGGCCGTCCCCCACGCCACCCTGCACGTCGTTGCCGCCGGACTGTCCCCACACGCTCATGCCGAGCCTCCTCGATCCAGGACCCCTGCACCGAGGTCCGCTTGACCCACGGCGGTATGCCGTGCGCCAGGTCTTCCTCGGAAGGCACCGGAGCGGACCCGGTTGCCGAGCGGCCACTCCGAGGGGTGACGGCCGCTGCTCTTGACCTGCTCTGCAGTGTGCCACGGAGAACCGACACCCACCCCCCGGTGCCGGAATGACCGCCCCACCACGTGCACCTGACCCTTGCGACAATGGTCGGCATGGTGGAGAAGAGCATCTGGATGCAGAAGGTCACCGCCGACCCCGGCCACTCCCACTGGTATGTCGAGCGCTTCCGTTCCATGGAGCGCGCCGGTGACGACATCGTCGGGGAGGCACGGCTGGTGGACGCCATGGTGCCCCGGCGCGCGCGCATCCTCGACGCCGGTTGCGGCCCGGGCCGGCTGGGCGGTCACCTGCACGAGGTCGGCCACGACGTGGTCGGGGTCGACGTCGACCCGGTGCTCATCGAGGCGGCCGAGCAGGACCACCCCGGTCCCCGCTGGGTCGTCAGCGACCTGGCCGAGCTCGACCTGCCCGCCCACGGGATCGCCGAGCCGTTCGACGCCGTCGTGTGCGCCGGCAACGTGATGACGTTCCTCGCACCGAGCACCCGGGGCCAGGTGCTCCAGCGGTTCCGCGCCCACCTCGCCGCCGACGGCCGTGCCGCCATCGGGTTCGGGGCGGGACGCGGCTACGAGTTCGACCAGTTCCTCGGCGACGCCACGGAGGCCGGACTCGAGCCGGACCTGCTCCTGTCCACCTGGGACGTCCGACCGTTCACCGACGACTCCGACTTCGTCGTCGCCCTCCTGCGACCCGCCTGACCGCACTGGGCGAGCAGGGTCGTCCGTTCGGACGAACTTCGGCCAAACTGCGGGCCCACCCCTCGGGCGCCCGGGTTGAATGCGGGGTATGCCTTCGTCGAGCACCCTCACGATGCCGGGCCCAGCGCCCGCCATCACGGCGGCGTCGCGCACCGAGCCGACGTGGCGTGCCGTCCGCGCCATCCCGGTCGGCACGTGCGGCTCGGACATCGGCCACCTCGTCATCGGGCCCGGCGGCGTCTTCACCGTCAACACCAAGCACCACCCGGGCGCTCGCGTGTGGGTCAACGGCGACACCTTCCTCGCGAACGGCGTGCACCAACCTCATGTACGCACCAGCCGTCACGAGGCCCAGCGCGCGGGCGACCTGCTCACCGCGGCCTGCGGGTTCCCCGTCCGCGTGCGCGGTGTGATCCTGCCCGTCCGAGCCGACAAGGTCGTCGTGCGTGAGGCGTCGGACGAGGTCCACGTCGTGGCGCTCGTCGACTTCGCGTTCTGGCTCCAGCACCGTCCATCCGTGCTCGACTCCCCCACGCAGGACGCCGTGTATGCCGTGGCGTGCCGGTCCACGACCTGGCACCCGGCGCACCTGGCCTGACCGAGTGGCGCAGCTACTTCTCGAACAGCTTGTCCGGCAGCCACGTGATGATCTCGGGGAACACCGAGTAGAGCACGATGGCCATCCCGATGATCGCCACATACGGGATGGACCCGCGCAGGATCTCGCCGAGGGAGATGTCCGGCGCGACGCCCTTCACCACGTAGAGGTTCAGCCCCACGGGCGGGGTGATGAGGCCCATCTCCATGTTGATGGACATGATGACGCCGAACCAGATCGGGTCGAAGCCCAGCTCGGTGATGATCGGGTACAGCACCGGCGTCGTCATCAGGATGATCGCCACCGGGAGCAGGAAGAACCCGAGCACGAGGAGCAGCAGCATGATGACGAGCATCACGACCCACCGGTTGACGTCCAGCTCCTGGATGGACATGGCCAGGTCCTGCGGGATGGCCAGGAAGCTCATGATCTGACCGAGCACGGCGGAGAACGCCACGATCATCATGACCATCGTGCTCTCGCCGGTCGCGTCCAGCAGCATGTTGGAGAACTTCTCCACGGTGAGCGAGCGGTAGATGACCACCACGAGCACGAGCGCCAGGAAGGCGCCCACCGCGGCCGACTCGCTCGGCGTGGCAACACCGAGGTAGAGGGCGGCGAGGACTCCGGAGATGAGCGCCAGGAAGGGCAGCACCTTCATGACGGCGAGGATGCGCTTGCGCCAAGTGATCTCCGGCAGCGCGGCGACGTCGGTGCTCTCCGGGACGGTCTGGACGAGCGTGTGCTCGCTCACTGTCGCGCCACCGCCGGTGCGGCCCGACGAGGAGGTGCCGTCGGGTGATCCGCCCGAAGCCGGGAACGAGGGCTCCTCCGACCCGGCGGGCCCCGGCAGACCGCGCCGTCGCTCCAACCGGCTGGCGACGTAGATCCACAGGCAGAAGAAGGCGGTCATGCCGAGGCCGGGGATGATGCCGCCGGCGAACAGCCGCCCGATCGACTGTTCCGTCGCGATCCCGTAGAGGATCAGCGTCACACTGGGCGGGATCAGGATCCCGAGGGTGCCGCCGGCGACCACGGCCCCGGCGGAGATGCGGTCGGAGTAGCCCCGCTTGCGCATCTGCGGGATGGCGACCTTCCCGATAGCGGCAGCGGTCGCGGCACTGGACCCGCAGAGCGCGGCGAACATCGCGGACGCGACGACGCTGCTCATCGCCAGGCCGCCTCGGATCTTGTGCAGCCACAGGTGCCCCGCCTCGAACAGGTCTGCCCCGGCCTTCGACCCGCCGAAGATCGCGCCCATGAAGATGAACAGCGGGATCGTCAGCAGCGCGAAGCTGTTGACCGAGTCGAAGACGAACTGGCCGAAGAAGTCCAGCTGGGCGGGCTGCAGGAACAACACGATCGCGGCCAGCGCCGTCAGGCCGAGGGCGAACGCGATCGGGACTCCCAGCGCCATGAGCACCAGGAGGAAACACATGATGAACAGGCCTGTCCCGGTCGAGCTCATGAAGCCTCCTCCTCGGCCACGGCACCGACGCGCTCCGCCGGCGTGAGGAACTCTCGAACCTCCCGCGTCACCAGGACGACGTACTGCAACGCCATCAGCAGCATCCCGAGCGGCAGCGCGGCGTACGGGTACATCAACGGGGGGTTCCATGCCGTGCCGGAGCCCCACCCCTCGGTGGTGGCCTGCCACCACATGACGGATGACTTCCACAGCACGACGGCGATGACCAGCAGCGACAGCAGCGAGGCGAGGAGCTTGACGACCGCTGACGCGCGCCGGGGCAGCGCCTCCAGCAGGAGGTCGACCCGCACGTGGGAGCCGTGCTTGAGGCCGTACGCACCTCCGATGAACGTGACGAAGATCAGCAGGTAGACGGCGAACTCGGTCTGCCAGATGGTCGTGTGGCCGAGCGAGCGCAGCGTCACCGCGTAACAGACGACCAGGGTGGCCAGGAAGACCGCCGCACCGCTGAGGTACCCGGCCACCTCGCACGCCCCGTCGATCCAGCGGGCGAGGAAGAACTCGCGCCGTCCGTTCGCCGTGCTATCCATGGCCTGCCCTGCGGTATGCCGGTCGCAACCGTGGCTGCCCGGCCACTGTTCGAGTGTGGTGCATGGGGGGATCAGACCTTCTGCGCGAGGTCGATGAGCTCCTGGCCGCCGTCCACGCCGGAGGCGAAGTTGTCCCACACGGGCTTGGAGATCTGCTGCCACTTCTCGTGTGCGGCGTCGTCCATGTGCGCGATGGTGTTGCCGGCGTCCTTGAAGGCCTTCTCGGTCTTCTCGTCGTCCGCCTCGGACTCGGTGTAGCCGAACTCCTGCAGCTCCTGCCCGGCCTTGATCACCGCCTTCTGCTGGTCGTCACTGAGCTGCTCGAGCTGGTCGGTGCCGATGATGAGCGGCTCGAACATGAACCAGAAGGTGTTCCCCTTGAAGGGCGAGGTGTACGAGGACGTCTGCTCATAGATCCGGTAGGACCGGAACGAGCCGGTCGACGTGACGGCGACGTCCAGCACGCCGGTCTGCATGGCGCTGTAGATCTCCGACGAGGACATGCTCGTGATGCTGTAGCCGGCCCGCTTCAGCATCTGCTCCACACGGGTGCCGGCGGCGCGAGCGACCTGGCCGTGGCTGACGTCGTCAGGGGACACGACCGGCGGTCCCTTGCGGACGCCGATGGCGCCCGCGTTCCAGATCCAGGTCAGGATGCGCGCACCGTTCTTCTGCGTGAGGTCGTCGATGCGCTTGCCGATCTCGGCGTCCTTCCACTTCCGAGCTTCCTCGTGGTTCTTGATGATCGCCGGCATCAGGGTGATGTCGTAGGCAGGGACGATGCCCGACGCGTAGTCGAGCGGGAACACGGACGCGTCGATCGTGCCCTGCTGGAGCGCCTTGTACTGCTGGTCCGGCTTGACCAGCGAGGCGCTGGGGTAGACGCGGATGGTCACCTCTCCGTCCGTGGCCTTGGACACCTTGTCGGCGAACTGGTCCGCGAGCAGCGCCCGGAAGTCTCCCTTGCCGCCGCTCGGCTTGGGCCACTGGTGGCTGAGTCGCAGCGTGACCTTCCCTCCACCCCCACTCCCGCTCCCACCGCTGGAGCCGCAGCCGGCTGCGCCGAAGAGGGCTGCCCCGGCAGCTGTCCCTCCAGCGACCCTGAGGAAATCGCGTCGGTTGAATGTGTTGCCCATGGTCGGCCTCCTGACCGGTTCCTGATTCGACGAGTTCATGCGGGTGGCGAGTAGCTGGGGAACCCTCCCATCGACCGGTAGCGGTTCTGCCGGATCGCACGTCGGTCCTCCTGCCCCATCTGGAGCAGGTCGCCCAGGTGTGCCGCGGCCACCGCGACGACCCGGCGGCAGAAGTCGTCCGGCTCCTGCGCAGCGTCGGGGCACTCCGGCACGATCTCGTCGACGGCGCCGCTCGCGCGCAGGTCGACCGATCGGATGCGGTGGAGCTGGGCCATCTCCGGTGCACGGTCACCGGTGCGGTGCACGATGGCACTGGCTCCCTCCGGCGGGAGCGGCGCGATCCACCCGTGCTCGGCGCACAGCGTGCGGTCCGCGGGCATGAGGGCCAGTGCCCCACCGCCGGTGCCTTCCCCGAGGACGACCGACACGACGGGCACCCGCACCGTCGCGAGTGCCGTGAGGCAACGGGCGATCTCACCGGCCATGCCACCGTGCTCCGCCTCGGTGGACAGGTCGGCTCCCGGGGTGTCGATGACGGTGAGCAGTGGCAGGCCCAGCTCCTCGGCCAGCGCGAACCCACGCTCCGCCACCCGCAGTCCCGC